>NZ_JBBKBV010000013.1:0-82648 GCF_037892815.1 Oceanobacillus sp. HCA-5259
CACCAATATCCATGCTGAGTCCACTAATTCATTCGATCGAGTCCACTTCACTTTAAAATAAATACACACATCAAGTCCACTTTTTCACGGTTCAGGTCCACTTCTTGTCCTTCTTTCGGTATATTTAATTTTGGGAGCATTCGCTTTCAAACAATATCCGAAAGGAGACCTTTTTATGGCCAGAAAAATTCCAGCTAAGTTAATTCTCGAATACCGGGCAATGGGACTGTCTCGCAACATGATCGCCAAAACAAAGAATATAGGGAAGAGCTCTGTCAGTGACGTGTTCCACCGTGCAGATGAATTACATTTAGCGTATGAAGACATTAAAAAATTATCAGATGAGGAGGTGTACCGTCGGCTGTTTCCTGAAAGGCATCAGTCAGAATTACTTTATGAAATGCCAGATTACAATGCCATACACCGCGAATTGAAGCGTGTAGGTGTTACCTTAAAATTACTTTGGCAGGAATACAAAGATACTTGTGACCAATCTGGTGCGGTATCAATGGGCTACACCAAATTTTGTAAAGGGTATCAAGATTATATTTTACAATTCAAGCTGACAAACCACTTAAAACATAAGCCTGGTGTAACCGCAGAGGTGGATTGGAGTGGCTCGACTATGCAAATCACAGATCGTGTGACTGGAGAAATCATTACCATCTATTTATTTGTCGGTTCTTTACCTTACAGTCAATATACGTATGTTGAACCAACATTCGATCAAAAAAGTGATACATGGCTTCAGTGTCATGTCAACATGTTTCGTTTCTTTGGAGGATCTGCCGTTCGTTTGGTTTGTGATAATTTAAAGACTGGTGTTATCCACCACCCCAAAGAAGGGGATATTATTCTAAATAGCCAATATGAAGCATTAGGAGATCATTATATGACCGCAATCATGCCAGCACCAGTACGTAAACCGAAAGGAAAAGCATCGGTAGAAAGTGCCGTAGGAAAGATTGCGACAGCGATTATTGCTTCATTGAGAAACCAGCAATTCTTTTCACTCAATGACTTGAAACAAGCGATTGATATCAAGCTATATGATTATAATGATCGACCATTTCAAAAAAGGACAGGCAGTCGAATGGAAGTGTTTGAAAAAGAGGAAGCACCCTCTTTAAGAAAGTTACCAAGTGTCCCTTATGAAATCGCAGATTGGGTATATGGACGAAAGGTAAACTTAGACTGCCATATCCAATATAAGAATAACTATTATTCTTGCCCTTATCAATATGTAAAAAAGTCAGTGAATTTAAAAGTCACGAAAAATACATTAGAAGTCTATCATCAGGATCAACGTATTGCGACACACAAGAAAATGAATGACTACCAGAAGTACCAATGGTCAACGCAGCCGGAACATCTACCTGATCAATTTCATCGTCCAGAATGGGATGATGTTCGCTTAATTCAATGGGCAGAATCTATTGGCCCCTCTATGCATGAAGTAATTAAACGAGTATTTGATAGTGTCAAAATAAAAGAACAAGGTTATCGGTCAGCATTATCTATTTTAAATTTGACGAAAAAGCACGCAAAAGAATCGGTAGAATCAGCATGTAAACTCGCACTTACAAAAGTATATTCACCGCGCTATAAACAACTAAATACGATTCTTTCGTCTGGTGTATTAAATCAACAGAAAGATACTACAAAAAATAAACATGATCAAGCATCATACGGTTACGTGAGAGGTGCATCGTATTATGGAGGAGACGAACAATGATGAATGATGAAACAAAACGCAAATTACGTGAAATGAACTTACCAGAAATGATACAAATGATCGAACAACAAAACCAGGATTCCATCACAGTTTCCATGACTTTTGAGCAACGCTTCCAGCGTATTGTGGATTTTGTTTATCAAGAAAAATATAATAACAAAGTGCAGGGTCTTATTAAACGAGCAAAATTCCGTATCCCAAGCGCAGATATCACAAGCATTTACTACGACCAAAGAAAGATAGATCGGCACGTCATTCAAGAGTTAAGTACTTGTCAGTTCATTCACAGAAATGTAAATGTGATTTTTGCAGGATTTACCGGTTCAGGTAAGACATTTTGTGCATGTGCTTTAGGCAGAGAAGCATGTAAGCAAGGCGTGCGCACACGTTACATTAGAGTTCCTGACTTATTAATCGAAAGAGATGAAGCAACTCTTGTCCCAAAAGGAGTTACTAAATTACTTAATAAATATGCCAACTACGGTCTTCTTATTTTAGATGAGTGGTTATTAGATAGCTTTTCCGAAGAAGAGGTCCACTTCTTATTTGAACTGATAGAACGCCGTTATGATTCTGGTTCAACCATTTTCTGTACACAGTTCGGCAAGAAGGATTGGCATACCCGTCTTGGTGGAGGCGTTCACGCTGACGCAATGATGGACCGTATTGTACACAATGCCGTATGGTTTGAAACGGGCAATGTCAACATGCGTGAACATCTGGCTAAAAATAATTTATAAATCTATGAATCTAACAAAGACCACTTTTTTGTGGTCTTTTCCTATCTGGACTCCAATTGAATATTGGTGGACTCATGTTGAGAATCAGAAGACCCAACTTCATGTATTCATGGACTTATTTGCGTGAAATAATCAAGATATGAAAAGTTAGATCAATTCCTTCCATGGTTACGACCATTCCCGTGGAATGTCGTGTTCCTAATAAATCTAAATAAATCATAACAATAGTCCACATCTAAGGTAGCTATGGACTATTTTAAACTTACTAATATTCAAGAGTACACACGTTTTGTGAGCCCACCAAATTTAAGAGCCCCTCCAAATATCTGTGTTATATTACTCTCTATTTCAGTTATATCATCTAAATAAAGTATCCTCAAATTCTTGATAGCCCTTGAGCAAGCAACATATAATAAATTTTTTGCTTGCTCAAATTCTATTAATTCGTTCTTCCCCAGGTCTTCAATATTATCGTAGTGTTCAAAGTAAAAGTTAAAGAAATTCTGTTGTATACCAAACTTTTTTTCCATTATTATAAGAACATTATTAAACTCTAAGCCTTTAGTGCTGTGATACGTGTGATAATTTACCTTATCTTTTCTTTTACCAATGTCTTTTTGGATATATTGATACCAATTTTCATAGCTACTTATATCAATGGCTAATAATTTAGATATTGATTCTTCAGCCTCCTTGTAACTATCATCTTTTATATCGGGAAATAACTTTACAAGCAAATAGTTATGAAACGATTCGTATGTTATTTTTTCCATACCGAATGTATCATCTATAATCTTTCGTAACTTTGCGTTTTCATTTTCTTTATACACTTTTATGATTGACTGGATATAATCATTTAAGGTAATGCCCTTTATTTGTTTTAATAAATTTATAACAAATTTTAATTCATCAAACGTCATCTCTTTATAAAATTCCATATCATCGTAAATTTGAACTATAGGGGTATCCCCTGACCTAATGTTTTTTATAAACCGTATAATATTGTAGAAGACCCTAGGGATTTCACCTAATTTAGTGAGGTCATTGCTCAACATTTCAGTTGTTAGTTGATTATAGTTCATTTTGTATTTTTTTGTTTGACTAAATTGTTCATAAACATCGCCAAATCCACTATAGTTTGCAGCAGTTTTATGTGTTAGAAAAAAACAATCTAATGGATTATCTTCACTGCAATCCCACTCTTCAAGATACTTGTTAATAAATTCGTTAACATCGTCACGTTCCCCATTATAAAACTGCACACTACCCCCTATGGAATCTTCGTATATAGATTCCTGAATTATATCATCCATTCTAATTTTGTTGGTCACATCTATAATTTCTTTACAAGATCTTCGATTAAATACTTTGACCACTGAGTTTAGGTTTGAATGGATTTCTTCCAAATTTTTACCTACACCATACTCATATATGCTTTGTACTGGGTCTCCGAAATATCCTATGAAAAGTTTACGATTAATCGCATTTGCATATTCATTTAAAGAACGCATCATTTCTATTACGTTCCTACTTGTGTCTTGATATTCATCTATTAGAATATATGGATATTGGTCAATGACGATTTGTTTTACTAAATCATATTTTTGGATAAGGGTTAATCCATATTCAAGTAATGTATCGTGACTAATTTGCATTCTATGGAGTCTGTCCCTGTTATACATTGAATTATAAATAACTTGTTGAAATCCTTTTTGTTTTCTTTCAATCATGTCTAGACAAGTTTTATAATCAGTAATCTTATAGATAGCGCTAACCGTTTGTCTGAATTTACTTTTGTTATTGAGTATATCTGGAATATTGATTAGTATAGGTTTAAATACCTTATCTACTTCTCTGGCTTTAGCGGAATAGACCTTATAGAAATTATCTTTTTGCTCTAGCATGATGCCCTTAAATAGTTCTTTTTCTTCCTCGGTCATTTCTCTATACGCTCTAAATTTATCATCTTCATTTATCTTTTTTTCTAAAGTAGAAATCTCATCAATTAGTTTTTCTTTGTGTATATCAACCAATTGTGATTTATAATCCTTTATTAGATCCCAAATTCTTTCATGTATAGTAGATATTTTTACAAGATGTGAAGCCCCCAGTCTTTCTCTCATTTCATTGGCTGCAACATTCGTATAAGTAATACACAATATCTTTTGACTATGTTTAGAAAGGGACTTACCATATTTATTAATAATGTATTTTAAGCTTTCAACCAATGCATAAGTTTTTCCAGCTCCTGCACCCGATTGAAATACTAAACTTTCCGATAAATCAATACCCAAGTTTATATCAGTCTGGATCTTTTCCTCTTCTTGCTGTTTAGCTGTAGATATTTCAGTGAACATTATTATACTTCCTCCTCACTTAGTAAGCTCTTTAGTCAGCCACTCAAGACCTTTTGTTATATAAATAGGTAATTTAAAATTGTCAATTTCCTCACTGATAATTAACTCACTTAGAATAGTATTAGCAAAATTGCTTTTAGCTTTATCTAATTTTTTTTGAAAATAATAGGAAGAATTTTTAACCTTGTTATAATCAACACCTGTTTCCGTTGCTGTAATGTTATTATAGATCTGTTTCCTGACTTTTTTTAATACACTGTTCATAAGAGGGTTATCATAGTTTGTTAAAATCAAGGCCTCTTCAAAACTGGTTGCATAATACTTTTCTATTTTTTCGCTCTGAAATGCAATATATATATTTTCTGTTTCAAAGAATGGTTCAATGCTATCTAGAGAGTTGGATTCATTATACTTTTCTATTGTTTTATTTGTCGTTACTCTACCCGTTAGTTCTTGTATTTGCTTAAATTCTTTTTTCTCATCTTTCTCACGTTTAATATCTATGTCAGTAATGATTAGTGTAGGTACTTGTAATAATTTTATTAAATCATGATAGACAAGCCCGTGGGAACCATCTATGTTAAAAATGGTAATATAATATTTATTTAACCCTTCATCGTTATCTATAAAATATTTGATGAGAGTTTCTTCTGTAATACCTTCGACAAAAATGATGGCATCAGCAAAAAATAACTCAGATACCTTGTATTTGATGTGCTTCTTCAGGAAATTTAGTTCTTCAAGTCTTGTATTGTCCTCTTTGGTGTCTTCCTTAGAAGCTTTCTTGACCTCATCTTTGTCGTTTTTTCCATTAATTACATTGTCATCATTAAGCTTTATTACTTGTGTATAATGGCCTTTTGTAGTTAAATAATTAATATTGTTAAATGTATTACCGCTATGTATTTTACTGTTAAGAATATGTGACGAGTGAGTTGTAATGATGAGTTGACTATTTATATTCTTCTCTTTACCTTCTAATAAGGATTTGATAGCCTCATTGATGTTTTTAATAAATAGCTCCTGCATCTGTGGGTGCATATAAGTTTCAGGTTCCTCTATTGAGATGATATTGACCATACTATTAAAAGATTTATCTGGATATCTTTCCATATAATCTACTAATTCTGCAATAATCATCATCAGGTTAGTATATCCTAAACCAAATTGATTTTCTGGGATATGTATATTTCCCTCAACATATTCATATTTTATTAGATTATTCATTACACTTTCTAAAGTTAAATCAGCGGTCAGAGAGAAGCTTAATTTTTCTCTTGACTCAATTTTAGATAGAGATTCGATGATGGACTTTGTGTGATGTTTTCTAATGTTATTTGTGAATTGAGTATTGGTGTCATCTAGCAATTTTTCAAAGTCTTCTTTTTCTTTGTCGTCTAAAAGTGATTTATAGCGGTATTTAATAATTTTATTAAAGGCCTTAGTCAGTGAAATATCTGAATCAACAATGTTTGCCTTAACTGCTGTTATGTCAATTAGGTTTTTCAAATTATATTTAACTAGATCACCGTTTTGCCTATAATAGTTAACTTCAAAGTCAGTTTCCCCCAATACTTTTATAAAAGATGTAAATTTCTTTTGATTATTTTCTTTTTCATCATTTTCTTTTTGTAAAAGTTTTATTAATTCCTGGCGAAATAATTCGGTTTCTTTAATTTCAACTTTAATCGTTATTTCAACTTCATTCTCTTTGGTAACGTTATCAATAATTAAAAATGGTGCAAGGTTGCCTAGCAAATCTGTTGTATGATTATCCTCGAAGCCTATCTTAATTATAAATTTTAAATATGGTATCTCTATGTTTTCTAACTCGTATGTTCTAGAAAAAGTTTCTTCATAGCTAACTAAAAGCTTTTTAAGATAGACGAAATTAAAATCATTAACATCGAAATTGTTTTCTTTTATTATTTTTTCTAAAGCTTGAACAATGGTTGTTTTTCCAGTGTTATTTTTTCCAACTATTAAAGTGGTTGTTGGAGCTACATTAATTTCGTTTTCTTCTAGTTCTTTCCGGTGACTAGTACCGTCGACAAACTCTATTGTGTTTTCTGTTGTTCCAAACTTGCGGAAATTATTGATTGTAAGACTTTTTAAGTACATATAAATCCCCCTTTTTTGATATTATTTTGCATAGGACAATTGCCCTGATTGTATTGTAACATGTTTTTATAAAAAAACTGACTTTTTTCTAGGTTGTCTGACAACCTTTGATTAATAGTCACCATTCAAATTAAACTTTAAGCTAAAGTTCTTTACGATATCTAACTCTAACAGAGAAGGTTATTTAGATAGCTAGCTGTAAATCTCCAAATTAAGTCGTATGTCGTCAATACCTTTAAATATCGTGATTCTTAAGAAGGTTTACTCGAAAATCCTTTCTTTTTTGAACCATTCCCGTTATCTTTTGTTTTCTCTACGTTACTTAGTTTTATTTTGGGTGGTTATAAAATAGCAAACTAGTGGCATAAGGCTAAATAAGATAAACCGGCTTGCGAAGGTTGCTTGGGGCTATTTGATTATGATTAAAAGTAAGAAAAAATGTGAGCGCAAAATAGTTTACATCGCACAAACAAAAACGAACGCATTTTTTAACTTGATATTCAGCAAGGATTCCGTATTCTTTAGCTAATAACCGCTATCTTAGACTGCCTTCGAAATATATATTCATTACCATTTTTAATTTTTTTCACTATACTTCGCCATATAAATATACCCCAGAAATTAGATTTTTAACTCTAACTTTTGGGGTGCAATACCTATGTAGTCTTTTTTATACCGTATTTTTGAAGCTTTCGAACAACGGTAGGTTGACTGACTCCTAATTGGCGTGCCATTTCAGTTGTACTTTTGCAGCGTGCGAAAACTTTTTGCAATATCTGAGTTTCCAACTCTTGCATCATCTCCGGCAAGGTTTTTTCCTCTAATACCTGGAATCTGAAGCTGTTTTCTTTTCGATAATTGGAGATAAACTCTTTTGGTATATGCTCTTGCTGTATAAGATTGTCCTCAACGGTTAAAACCAATCTCTCCATTAAATTTGCTAATTCACGGACATTCCCTGGCCATTCGTAATGAAGGAGGTGATCAATAACTGCATGATCCAATACCTTTTCTTGTTGATGTCGTTGATTAAATTTTTGTGTTAACTCGATAATTAGGGACAATAAATCTTCTCGTCTCTCTCGTAAAGAAGGAATCGGAATATGGATGACGGAAAGGCGGAAATAGAGATCTTCTCGGAATTTCCCATCTTCAATCCTTTCTTTTAAATTGACATTGGTAGCAGTGACAAGTCTGAAGTCTAACGATATAGGCGTCGTTTCACCAACACGGATAAACTCTTTCGATTGCGTAAAAGTGAGTAGTTTTGCTTGGAGATTTATCGGCAACTCGCCAATCTCGTCTAAAAATAAGGTACCGCCTTTCGCCTCTTCGACCAGTCCTTTTTTTCCTTTTGGATTAGCCCCGGTAAATGCACCAGCATCATAACCGAATAATTCCGATTCAAGCAGGGACTCAGGGATACTGCTGCAATTAATCGTGACAAACTTGCCCTTTCGCCCGCTTTGGTTATGTAAGTATTCAGCTAGTAACGTCTTCCCAACTCCTGACTCCCCAGTTAAAAGAACGGATGTGTTGGAACGTGCAACACGATTAATTAAACTAACGACATGTTTCATTGGTTCGCTTTTCGCGATAATATGGGGAGCCGCTGACTGCTTGCTTTGTAACTCCTTTAGTTCGCTTTTAATGGTTTCCATTTCACCTTCTATCATTTTTACATACAACTTCATTTTTTCTAATTCGGTGACGTCCTGAGCATAGGTTACAACATATTTGATGTTGTTCTTGTCATTATAAACAATATTTCCTGTAACAAGCAGTTTTTTACCACTTCTGGTTTCTTGAATGAGTGTTTGTTTTTCGCCTGTTTCCAGTACGCGCTTCACAACCGATGGGTAGAACACTCTCTCTTTTTCCAGCTGCATAACGGAAAGCCCAATGATATCGTTTTTCTTAATATTTAACCAAAGCTCGACGGAAGAATTCGAATATACAATGTTTCCTTTGGAGTCTGCTACAATGACATCTGTATTGATACTATCCACGATTTCCTCCCAGTCCCAATATTTATCCAAATTCATTAAAAATTCCCCCTTTAGTCTATCTTAGCAAATGTTATTTAACTCTGTATAGATTATTCACTTTTGTATAGAAATAAAAAAGCTCAATTTGATAGGGTTAATCAAAAAGAGGGGTTATACAGAAATGTATAACTGGTACAAGTCAATTTCTAAAAAGGTTATAAGTAAGGGATACGCTGTCTTGGCATAGTTTTTGCATATAAGTTATATGAGGCATAGCTAAACAACAAGGAGGAGTATCTGTGAAAGAACAATCAATTCTAATTTTTGGTGGAAGCATTTTAACGATGGAAGAAACGGAGCAGGTAGAAGCTATTTCGGTAAAAGGAGATCAAGTTGTTTGTGCCGGTACTGTTGAAGAATGTCGGCTTGCTCTTGAAGGGAGTGAAATTCAAGAAATAAATTTAAACGGTCAATGTTTATTACCAGGTTTTATTGATCCGCATTTACACTTAATGATGTTAGGGATGTGTCATACATGGATTGATATAAGTTATCCAAAGGTAAAAAGTATCAATGATTTAGTTCGGGAACTATCGATTCATACAGACCGATTACGTGATGGAGCGATTATTCGGGGATTCGGCTTTGACCAAAGAAACTTGAAGGAAAAACGTTATCCTACCGCGGATGACCTTGATCGAGTCAGTACCGAATATCCAGTTCAAATTATGCATGCAAGTGGGCACGCGAACGTCGTAAACCATTATTTCCTTGATATGTTGGAGATTGATGAACATACAAAAGATCCGATAGCAGGCGTGATTGGAAGAGACAATAATGGAAAACCGAATGGACAACTCTTTGATAGTGCTAATGATTTTTTTGCTGAAAAATCAGGTGTACTTGTTGGAAATCATGGGCCGAATATACACATGCCAGATACACCGGAAAACTTACAAACTCTTATCCAAGTCGGGCAAGAACAGTGTGTGACAGCTGGAATTACAACGATTAATGATCCACAGGTAACAAAGCAAGAAATGGAATCATTTGATGTAGCTAAAAAGAATGGAAATTTAAAAATGCGTGTCGTTATGTCCTTTTTATCTACTTATTTAGATGAGCTCATTCATCTTGGATTCCGTTCCGGATTTGGCGATAAACAGTTATCAATTGGGTCAATTAAGTTTTACGCAGATGGTTCTTTAAATTCTGGTACCGCTTATCTTTCGACGAACTACGCTGATAATGCGAGAAAGAAAGGATACTTATATCATGAACCCGAAGCTTTCAAAGAAATGTTCATCAAAGCGCACAAGCAAGGATTTCAAACGTTGACACATGCTCAGGGGGATAGTGCTATTCAGCTTGTAATTGGTGGGGTAAGGGAAGCCCTAGCAAATGAATCTTTTGACCGTCGACATCGCATTGAGCACTGCGGATTGCCGGCTCCTTCCCAAATGGATGCTATAAAGGAACTCGGAATTTGGCCGGTACCGCAACCACAGCATGTGTACCAATATGGGGAAGGAGTTATTCGTCAAGTTGGGGAACTAGGACAGAATTATTCGCCATACGGGTGGTTCAAAGAAAAGGGTATTCCAATTGTATTATCATCCGATGCACCAGTATCTCCACCGAATCCTATCCTTGCCATCTATGCGGCCGTAACTCGGAAGACCTTACAGGGGAACCTTGTCGGGGAGGAGCACCAAATCACTCTTACAGAAGCATTGCGTGGATACACGATTGAGGCGGCAAAAGCGGTAAATAAAGAGGACCTGATTGGTTCCATTGCAAAAGGAAAGCTAGCGGACTTTGCTGTTCTATCAAAGAATCCTTACGATGTGCCGGTGGAAGAGATAAAGGACATTGCTGTTACTGAAACTTGGATTGCTGGAAAGAAAGTATTTGAAAAAGAAGCAACCCTGTTAATGGGTAAATAGAGAGTTAGAAAGGTAATTTACCCTTCTTTGGAAAAAGGATATTTAGTGATAGAGCCCTGCAGGTACTTATATTAAAATGGTGAAAAGGTGGTTACTATGACAACGTTAGGAGAGAAGTTGATTACAGACGAAAAACAAATGATCATGGATTGGGTAGATAAAAACCAATCTAAATTTTCTGATTGGAATCAAAAGATATGGAATTATGGGGAAACGGCTTGGAGAGAATATAAATCCTCCAAGTGGTATATCAATCAGTTGCAGAAAGAAGGGTTTACTGTAGAAGAAGCAAGTGGAGGTATGCCTACTGCTTTTTGCGCGACATGGCAGAATGGCGATGGGCCTGTTATTGCCGGGTATGCTGAATATGATGCGGTACCAGGAAATTGCCAAGCAGCAGATACGGTTGAACGTCCAAGAAATGGTTTGAGTAAATACGCAGGCGGACACACGGATCCTCATTCTGCATTGGGTATCGGGTCCTTTGGAGGATTTCTAGCTGCAAAAGCGGTCATGGAGAAATTCGATATTAAAGGAAAACTAAAATTCTTTGGAGAGCCTGCAGAAAAAGTAAGAGGCTCGAAGCCAATTCATGCCGCGAAAGGATATTATGATGACCTTGATGCAGCAATTAGTTTCCATCCATTTTATATGTTGCCATTATGTAACACGACACGATGGAATACACATTGTGCAGTTGCTTACTCCGTTATGTACACGTTTACATGTGATGAACCGGAAACGTGGCTGTCTTCTGGAGATGATTCGCCAATCCCGGCATCTCATGCATCAGTTCGTGCACCGGGGGCGACGGATGCAGTTGTACAGATGTATACATTATCCAAGATGTCTAGGGAACACATGCTACCTCACAACTTGGGGTGGAGTGTGAATGAGACGATATTAAATGCCGGACAAGCAACTGCAGATAATATTCCTGGTCAAATGGCGCAAATCTACTATTTCATTCGGGTTCCAGACATTAAAATGGCGGAAGATGTAGTTAAAGTCCTTGATCAAAATGCGGAAAGTGCCGCTAAATCTGCACATTGTAACTGGAAGAAAGAATGGATAACCAAATCTAGAGCAGGCCTTGAAAACCATACAATGGCAACAGTCACATATGAGAACTTGGAAATTGCTGGTCCTCCGAAGTTTGAAAGGGATGCGATTAAGGTGGCGCAGGAAATTCAAGAAAACCTTGGATTGGAACCAATGGAGGAACCATATTTAGATGAGGTTGAAAATCTCATTCCACCGGAGGAAGCGGAAAAGAAGCTTCGGGAAACAATTCCAGATATCCAACGTCATTTCACTTCGGACGATTATACGGAATATTGCTGGCATACTCCAACAGTACGACTGTATATTGGTAGACCGGCACTAAAGTCACCAAAGCCGGGATATGCTTATCCAGCATGGGTGATGAATGCGTTGGGTGGAATTCGAGAATGTATCGATCCAATGATCGAGAGCGCATCCAAAACAATTGGAATGACGATTATTGATTTATTAACGAAACCGGAAGTATTAAAACAAGCACAGGATGAATTTAACGAAAGAACGGGTGGCGGCATGAAGGGTAATGAATGGCAAGAGCCGCTGTGTGACTATGAACCTCCTATTCACTACCGTTGGCCAGAATATGTAACAACTGCTCGTGGAAAGGATCAGTGGATCATACCAGCGGAAGGGGACAAGTAAGGGGAAGGGAAAGCCTACTAAAATAGTAGTCGGTGTAATCCTTTCTTGGAGTTTCTTATCTATAAAATCTAAAGGGGAATGGGGATGCGGAAAAATTTTGTTGTTATTGCGTCGCTTGCATTTACTGCTTTATTTGTAGGTTTTGGTATTGTTGCACCAGAAAAACTTGGTGATGTTGCTTCGTATATTTTATTTACTTTTATCGGGGAGTATTTTGGTTGGTTTTATATGTTTGTTGCTCTGTTCTTTGTTGTTACTTGTTTATTCGTAGCTTTTTCCAAATACGGGAATATTCGTTTAGGTAAAGATACAGACCGTCCCCAGTTCAATACATTTACTTGGATTGCCATGCTATACAGTTGTGGGCTAGCTATTAGTCTTTTCTTCTGGGGTGTTGCTGAGCCGGTATTAATGTACTTGGAACCACCATATGGTGATGGTGGAACAAAGGAATCTGCGGAAGTTGCGATGCAATATACGTTCTTTCACTGGGGGGTTCATAGCTGGGGAACCTATGCGATTATTGGGTTAATTATGGCCTATTTTCAATATCGGAAAAACACACCACCATTGATCAATCATACCTTACAACCTTTATTAGGGAAGCGGGCATTCGGTGCAATTGGAAAATTCATTAATATTTTAGCAATCTTTGCAGTAATTAGCGGCATTTCAACTTCACTAGGACTTGGCGTAAACCAAATGGGAGCAGGTTTTGAATATCAATATGGTATTGCAAATAACACAGTAAATAATATTATCTTAATTGTTATTCTAACAATTATCTTTACTGCTTCCGCAAGTAGCGGTATAGAGCGGGGGATTAAGTGGTTGTCTAATATTAATATTATAATCGCCTTAATAATTTTAGCAGCGGTTTTTTCCTTTGGTCCGACCGTCAAGGTTTTGGAAATACTATTTACATCAACCGGTAATTACTTAAATAATTTTATAGACATGAGTTTTCATCTAGAACCATTTCTTAATGATTACAGCTGGCAAGCTGGCTGGGATTTCTTCTATTGGGGTTGGGCTATTAGCTTTGGTGTATTTGTAGGACTATTTTTCGCTCGTATATCCAAGGGAAGAACAATTAGGGAATTTATCCTTGGAGCGATGATTGTTCCAACAATTGCCACCATGATTTGGTATGGGACATTTGGTGGAACCGCCCTCTACAACATTATTAACCTTGGAAACACAGAACTTTCCAATCGAATTTTAGAAAATATGGATACAGCCTTGTTTTATTTTCTAGAGTTATTTCCTGCATCACCAATACTCATTCTCATGACTTTTATTTCGTTAATTATTTTCTTCGTTACCTCAGCCGACTCAACTGTTTATGTATTAGGTATGTACAGCGAAGAAAGTACGAATCCGTCAAATAGAAGTAAAATTTTATGGGCAATGGTCATTGCAGGTGTAGCAATTGCATTACATTTAACGGGAGGATTAACACCACTCCAAACTGTCTCAGCCGCCGCAGGGCTTCCATTTTCAATTGTAATACTAGCAATGACGATATCTTTCTTTAAATCATTGCGGAGGGAGACGATGGTTGTCGATCACGTAAGCAAAGAAGAGGTGGCGTATAATAGTGAAGAAAATAAGGCGGAGATAAAGAAGAAGAGTTCTTAAACCAGGATGCATGTTACTTTTTTGTTTGGAAAAAAACTTTCATCTCCTTTCCTTGTTGAATAGACGAGAAAAGGAGATGAAAATTATTGAAACTTTGTTACGTTTCGAAAGCTTGCCCTGCACAATCAGCCTCTCCGATAACTGTCATCTTATGGCAGTTCCTCCCTTGGACTCCTTCGAGTTTACTTACACCTTCAATGCTGTTGTTATTATATTTAAAGGCATGCACCGAATGAATTTATTGACCTAGACCGTTTAAAAACTATAATCAAAAACAATCGCTGCATTTACTTCGGACCGGTGTAAGGTAAGGAGAGTATTGGGGAAGCCGCAATTAGGTAAATAAATGAAATAGAAACAAGATCATAGGATCAAAAAAACAGTTATTCCAGTGAGCTTGTTTTGGTATCTAACTATGATGAAAAAAGAAATTTTTATCTGCGAATCAGCATATTAAGTTGTTGGCGGATAAAAGATATTCATACGTAAAGTAAAGAAGATATAATGCCTTAACCCGCTTCGAAGTGATTTCACGCTAGCAAAGAGTGAGGTGAAATTGCCACAAAGGAGGTTCTATCTAGAGTTGACTCCTGTAAGATATCATTAATTGCTAAATGCATAAAAGGCAGTGCCACTATCTACTATTTTTAGTTGTGTTTGCTATAAACAACTTGCTTAATAACTATTTTTAACATTTGATGTTTTAATCGAAAATGGAGTCACCCGATACCATATTGGCTTTTTTAGTCATAAAATGGCCAATGTACATTATTATATGATTCCAGCTTCTTATCACCTTCTTTTGCTTCATAGATCTTACATACATAATCCTTCCTAACATTTTTAGAATAGAATGTCCTTGTTTAAATCCATAGCAATTTTCATGTGTATGGGCTTTTGAAAGTATATTATGCAGTATCCATCTTTGTATATTTTTTAATTTTGCATTGGGAATATAAATTAATCTCGATCCCCCTATATAGGTTTAAACGGAGCTGGGATGAATACTTTAAATAGAAAGAATGTATCGAACGGAAGTATATAATGGAGTTAAATCATAAAGAAAGTGAATGGATTAGAATTTACTATCCAAGAGATAAGACTCGCCAATAGTATCACTGGAAATATCTTTCTTTAAAAAAGTTTAAAAGAACTTGAAATACAAGAAGAGTCAGTTATAGTACTGTGGCTCTTCTTTCTTTACTTTCGTTCATTATTTTTATATTTAGCAGGTCAGAACCTAATAAATATAATTTAATAACTTTACAATATTAAGATCTTACATTATGCTTTTAATGAGTGGTAATAACCACTTGGGACAATAAGCTACCAAAACTGTAAATGGTATAACCAAGGGTTTTTATTGATAAATATAAGAAAGGAGTCACAAGAGCTACTGAGCATTTTAATGCAACAAAAATACGGCAAGAGAAAGCAGGCCATTTAAAAACACAAGAGGGTCAGCCGGCAATGTTAGTCAAGCGCTTGGCTTATCATGATGACAAGTTAGTGGAGTATACGATAAGTGTTGCTCGTGGTGATAAAATCAGTTGAGTTAACTTAGGTGGAATCATAGGCGAGTATAAGTAAGTTTACAATAACTAACTGGTTATAACGACGTAACCACTTTGGAATAAATAATTGGGAGGTTCAAGAAATGTTTAACATATCATAAAATGAACTTAAAGAGAGAAATGCGCATATTACTGCAACGGAAATTTATCAACAACCAGCCATATAGCCATATGAAAAAATGGTCAGTTCTCTACAATTGGGATTCCGATATGGTCTAAAATCAATTTTTAAATGAGAGGACTGTTGTCGTTGTATTTTTATCTCATGACACGAAAATATGATATGGACAATTTTAAGAGAAATAGCAGCAAAAGACGACAAAATACATGTGATTACTTTGGCAGATAAGGTTAATGAAGAAACAAAAGAGCTTGCTGATTGGGGGAGGTGAATAAAGGGGATCAAACAATCGAAAGTGATTTTGATTTAGCCATGCTATATATTATCTTTGCCAAGCGTTAGCAACTAAGAAGTCGCTCCAACTAGATATTGCACCAGATAACCCAAGTCCATACGTATTAATTGCGTTGTAAAAAGAGTAACGATTTACGAGAGAGAAAAATAGTATTCGTTTCGACTCTTTGAAACTTTTTATAAAAGCTAATGAAGGAGATATAACCAATATGATAATAACAGCGATTGCTCTAGATATGGATGGAACGCTTCTCGATTCAAAAAATCAAATCCAAGAAAATACCATTGAAATATTATCCGAACTACGCAAAAAAGGTATAAAAATATTTTTAGTAACAGGAAGAACAAGGAAAGAAATAGAAGATATCATACCGAATGATTTTCCTTACGACGGTGCAGTAACATCTAATGGAATGGGATGTTATACTCGAGAAAAAGAAGTTATGCAGTATCATTTGGATGATAGATTAGTAAAACATGTAATAGCGCTTGCACAGAAATACAAGGTATATTATGAAGTCCATTCTCAACAATGTGGTAGACACGCTTTAGAAAAAGATAGAAAAATGATGGAAACAGAAATCGAACAATCAGTGCCTGATACTCTAAAAGAAAATGAATATTTTTCAAGACAAAAAGCAATTGAATCAGGTATTAGCTGGGTGGATCAACTAGATTACAAAAATGTTGTAAAGATATATTTTTTTAGTATGTACCTTGAAAAAATTGAGAAGTGGAAAGAAATGCTTGATAACATGAAACAAATCAAACTATTTTCTACATCCTCTTCTACCTTGCATAATGTTGAAATGATGAGAGAGAATGTTTCCAAAGCGACAGGCTTAAACATGTTACTTAGACAATTTAACTTATCCGCAACTGAAGTAATGGCGATTGGTGATGGTGAGAATGATTTGACGATGTTCGAATTGTGTTCGATTTCAATTGCAATGAAGAATGCGCCTGACATTGTAAAAGAAAAAGCGCACTTCGTAACAAAGGAGACTCATGATAACCATGGTTTATACTTATTTCTGAAGGGCTGGAAGGAAAAAGGATATTTTTCAGGTTACTAACAGAAGAGGCTATCTTTAATTTAGATAGCTTCTTTTATTTTTACTAAAATTCATAGTATTTATAAAGTATGATTGTGAAAATTGTTTGAACAAACATTTTATTGCTTGAATAAAACGCTTTCTTAACTTATACTAACATTAGTAAACAAAATCGAACACTTTAAAACAACCTGTACGGATGTAAGGAGGGAAGAGATGCTGAAGAGTAACCGCCAACGACAAATTTTTAATTTAGTTGAAGAAAAGGGATTTTTGAAGGTTTCCGAAGCTTCCGAGTTGCTGGGTGTTGCAGAGATGACGATTAGGCGTGATTTAGTAGAGTTGGAAGATAATGGTTTAATTGTAAGAGTCCATGGGGGCGCGAAGAAACTTCAAAAGCAAAACAGCCAATATATAGAACTGTCGCATATTCAAAAAAAGTCCTTGAACATTGAGGAGAAGAAACATATCGCAAAGATAGCGGCAAGATTGATCAAAGAAGAAGATGTAATTTTTATAGGCGCAGGGACAACTACAGAGTATATATACGATTTTATTAATGTAAATACAGTAAAGGTTATCACAAACTCCATATCAATTTTTAACCGTTTTAAAAGTGATTCCCGATTTGATCTTATATTGATTGGTGGGAAACTTCGTGAAAGAACAGGAAGTTTTATTGGGTATTTTACTAGGAAGATGATTAGAGATATCAAAGTTAATAAGGTTTTTATCGGAGCTAATGGAATCAAAGGTGATTATATTACTACCGCAGAGGAAGAAGAAGGAGTTATACATCAAATTATCCTAAATAACTCAGATGAAAACTATGTTTTAGTTGACAACACAAAATTCGGGATTGAAGCATTTCAAGTATTAAGTAATGTCACTGATGTTACTGCGGTTATTACGGATTGGAAAATTAAACCCCAATATGAAGCTTATTATCGTGGTAAATGTAAAATTATAAAAGAAAAAAGTTAGGAGGAAAGAGGATGAAAATAGCGATTGGCAGTGATACTAAAGGCTTTGAATTAAAAGAGCATCTGAAAGACTACCTCACTGAACATGGATATCATGTTTACGATGAAACATCTGAAAAAGAGGTGGATTTCTTTGAGGCAACGACTAGAGTGATAGATTCAATCAAGGGTAATAAAGCAGATAGGGGAATTGTAATTGATGAATATGGTGTCGGTCCGTCAATGGTAGCGAACAAATACAAAGGAATTATTTGTGCGAATACGACAGACGAACACTCAGCTTTTATGACACGCGGACATAATAATACAAGCATTATTACTATTGGTTCAGGTATTGTCGGGGAGAAACTCGCAGAAAAAATAGCAAAAACATTTATAGAAGCTGATTATGACGGTGGGCGACATCAAATCCGTGTAGATATGTTAAATAAAATGTGTTAGGAGTGAAGTGGAAATGAAGATTTCAATTGGGTGCGACCATATTGTAACAAAAGAGAAAAACCATCTCGTTAAGTACCTAAAGGAAAAAAATCATGAAGTGATAGATAATGGAACGTATGATAAGGAGCGTACCCATTATCCAATATACGGAAAGAAAACAGCGGAAAAAGTTGTTTCTGGGGAAGCAGACCTTGGAATTGTAGTTTGCGGAACTGGAGTAGGTATTTCTGTAAGCGCTAATAAGGTGAAAGGTGCACGTGCTGCACTTGTAGCTGATGTGGAAACAGCAAGATATGCTAGGGAAAACCTTAATGCGAATGTTATTGCTGTAGGTGGCCGTATTGTAGGAATGGGTTTAATAGAGAATATTATAGATGTATTTTTAGAAACAGAATATAACAAAACAGAAGAAAACGAAAGAATGATAGAAAAAATAGATGCTTTGGCTGAAAACACAGAGCAAATGAATAATCAAAAATACTTCGATGAATTCATTGAAAAATGGGATCGCGGTGAGTATCACGATTAGTGAGGAAATAAAAGAACTTCCTCACTTTTTGGGAAGGAGGACTGTCGATGTTAGTTGATACATTGTATGATAGAGAACTTATTTTAAAAAGTGACGCTCAGACACAGGAAGAAGTTTTTAAAGAAATTGGTGCTATTCTATTAAAGAAAGATCTTGTAAATGAACAGTTTACTGATGCAATTATAGAAAGAGAAAAGAATTACCCAACAGGATTAGATTTGGCACCGGTTGCTGAACAATTGCCAAATGTAGCGATACCTCATACGGAGACAGAGTATTGTAAAAGTAAAGCAATCGTATTTGTGAAATTGAATAATCAAATTACGTTTCATAATATGATTACCCCTGATGAGACATTAAGAGTAAAATATCTATTTTTCATCATTAATAATGAAAAAACAAATCAAACAGATGTACTATCAAATATTATGGCTTTTATAACAAATAAAGAGAACATGAGGACATTGGAACAATTGGACACAGCTGAATCTATTTATAAATTTTTAATAGGGAGAGATGAATAATGATTAAAATTTTAGCAGCCTGTGGAGCAGGTATTAATTCAAGCCATCAAATCAAGTCAGCTATCGAGGAGGAAATGAAGAAAAGAGGTTATAAGGTTAAAGTTGACGCAGTTGTAGTAAAAGACATTACGAAGAACATGATCGATGAGTATGATATTTTTACCCCGATTTCAAAAATTAATTTCAGT
Source organism: Oceanobacillus sp. HCA-5259 (assembly GCF_037892815.1). NCBI lineage: Bacteria > Bacillati > Bacillota > Bacilli > Caryophanales > Bacillaceae > Oceanobacillus > Oceanobacillus sp. HCA-5259. The sequence continues at coordinate 19,942 of NZ_JBBKBV010000013.1, forward strand.
TTCGAGGTAAAAATACCTACAGTTGAAGCTGGTCCGATATTATATCGTATTCCAGCTATGGCTGACCCTGTTTTTTCCGAAATAGAAAGCGTTATCAAGGAGTTAGGAAAATAATAATCTCTGGAAAGGAGAGCAATAACCAATGGATGCAATAATCAAATTTGCTAATGCTATTTTCCAGCCAATCATTGACCTTGGTGCAGCACCAATGATGTTCATTTTACTTTCCTTACTTGCAATTCTGATGAAAGTAAAGGTAAGTAAAGCCCTCGAGGGTGGTCTGAAACTAGCCATTGCTTTAACAGGAATGGGTGCAGTTATCAATATCCTAACAAGCAACTTTGCCCCCGCTTTAGAAGATTTCGTAAAATCCACTGGGATTGAATTGAACATTACCGATGTGGGTTGGGCCCCTCTTGCAACAATTACTTGGGGCTCTGCATATACCTTGTTCTTCTTAATGATTCTTGTTATTGTGAACCTTGTTTTAATCCTTATGAACAAAACGAATACACTCGATGTTGATATATTTAATTTTTGGCACTTGTCTATTACAGGTTTACTGGTAATGTATTATTCTAACAATCTTTTCATTGCAACTGTACTTGTTGTTGTGCTGGGTGTTATGAAGTTTATCAATGCCGATGTAATGAAACCTACATTTAATGATCTATTGAGTATGCCTAAATCAAACCCGACAACAACAACTCATATGAACTTTCTATTAAACCCATTAATTATGCTGTTTGATAGATTTTTCGATAAAGTCTTACCTTTCCTTGATAAATATGACTTTGATGCAGCTTGGCTTAATGAGAAAATTGGTTTCTGGGGAAGTAAATTTGCAATTGGTATCTATCTAGGCGCGTTTGTTGGTCTCCTAGGACAACAATCAGCAACAGAAATTTTTGCCTTAGCATTTATTGGCGGTACTGCACTTGAGCTATTCTCTATTGTTGGAACATGGTTTATTTCTGCGATGGAACCGATTTCAAAGGGAATTACCGATTTTATGAGTAAACGTCTAAAAGGAAGAACATTCAATATTGGTATTGACTGGCCATTCCTGGCGGCTCGTCCGGAAATGTGGGCTGCGGCTAACGTTTTAGCCCCAATTATGCTAATTATTGCCTTGTTCTTACCCGGCAACGGTATTCTTCCGTTAGGTGGTATCATTGCTATCGGTTTAACTCCAGCATTGCTAGTTGTTTGCCGTGGTAAAATTATTCGTATGATTTTGATCGGTGTAATTATGATTCCAGTATTCCTATGGTCAGGGACAGCAATCGCACCATTCGTTACGGATGTTGCAGCCAATGTTGGCGCAATGCCATCTGGAATAGAAGGCGGGGCACTTATTACGCATTCCACACTTGAAGGCCCTGTTGAGAAGTTTATAGCTATTTTGGTGGGGAAAGCAAGTGATGGATTTGAGTTCAGTTCAGTTCTAGCTGCATTAGCAGCCCTGGCAGCATATATAGGACTTTTCACTTGGTATGTTAAAGAAATGAAAAAACGAAACAAGGAATATGAAAAGAAAGAGCAAAATGAAGTTGCTTAATTAATGAATCGGCAAAAGTTTGAGGGCATATCAGTTTTTATCTTGATATGCCTTTATCCAATTGTAAATAGGAGCAGTAACTATTGGAACAGGGCATGGTGTTTATGAAACGGAGCCTAAAATCGATTTTGAGCGTTTAGAAAAAATTAAAAATTTAATTGATATCCCAATTGTTTCTTCATGAAGCCTCAGGAATTTCTAAAAGTGATGTTCGTAAATGTATTTCATTGGGATGTGCAAAGGTAAATGTATCTACCGAACTGAAAAAACCTTTTACTAAAGCTTTACGTGAGTCTTTAATTGAAAATCCAAACGAAACGGACATACGAAAATACATGTGCCCTGCAAAAGCAGCAATGAAAGAAGCGGTAATCGAGAAAATATTAATTTGTAAAAGTTATGGTAAAGCCTAGGCGGAAAGATTATAAAAAAGCAGGAACAGGGCGTGAAGCACAAAAGCTTTATATTCCCTGTTCTTGCTTTTTCTTAAGGGAGAGGTGTTGGAATGATTTTAACTGTTACATTAAATCCATCGGTTGATATTAGTTATAAGCCCGAACACTTTAAGGTCTGTTCAGGAAACCGCGTTAAAGAAACCTCTAAGACAACTGGTAGAAAAGGTCTTAATGTTAGAAGAGAATGATCCAAAACAACTCATTCCATATGCCTTATCGATGGGAGTTTTGAAAGCGATGGAAGAGAAAACAGGAACATATTAATCCTGAAAAGGTCAATTGGTGTGTGGAACAAATAGAATTAAAAGAGATATTATTGTACGAAGAGTGAGGGGGGATCTCATAGACACGTTTGATTGATACATTGACGGATCAATCTGATCCTATGAATTGCATAGATAACGGAAAATCCGTATCTTCAATACTTTATTGGTCTTTTTGCCTTTCAAGAGGAAACGCCGTTTGATGCATCCCTGATGACTCACTTTCGCAAACACCTGGACGCATCCATCATCAACCAAGTGGAATGTTGTTTTGTTAACGAGGATTTACAGAAGACTGTTTTAATTGAATAGCAATCAACTATTTATAATAAGTATAGCGTTTTTGATTATGGAGACTATATATTTTTAGCTTGGGTTATAAGGAGGGGATTTTAGAGGTAGCTGTTTATTATAAAGCTAATGATAGGACGTTGTATAAAGGATTAATTGAGTTTTTCGGACGGAATTAGCCAGTAAATGCGGGGGATTAATATACAATAAATGTTGATGATTAAGCCAAAGATAATATTTAAATATGGAGATCCGCCACCACTGACTTAACTTTTGTCCGTGTAGAAGATGTGTGTAGGTGAGGTGTAAATCATGCTGCCTTTTTCTTCCTTTTTACTATAGTAACTACTCACTAGCTACACCTAATTGCCCAGAAAATTGACTGCAAAACTTATCCTCATTTTGATGGTAAGCATGTCAAAGAAATCGAGGAAAGCACTAGATTCAATTGCTTCCCTCGTATATGTTTCATTCTATGAATCTACACTCTATACACTACTCTTCTACGTCTCCAGATCATTTAAAATAAATTTCTTCAAACCCGTATCTTTCCTCAGTTTCCTCCTCGCCTCTTTCGCCCAGCCTTTCACTGCTTCAATAGAGGCCTCTTCTTGTTTTGCAATTTCTTTTATTGTCAGGTCCTCAATTACATAATACTTTAGCCATTTCCATTGCTTCTCCGTTAATAAGTCTCTGATGTGTTTCCAAAGATCGGAGTTATGTTTTAAATGTTCGTCTAAACTTGATCCCTCAAGGGTTGCATTGTTTGCCTTATGGAATATTTCTGTATCGAATGCTCCTTCTTCGTCTTTAGAGGCAAGCACTTCTTTTTCTATTCTACGACTTTCTTTTCGAATCGAATCAATTAGGCGATTGCGAATCATGAAGTTGAAATACGTACCTAGCGGACCTTTATTTGGTTGATACTTTTCATAAGCTTTCCACATTCCAATTAAACCTTCTTGGAAAAATTCATGGTGGGGGTCTCGGATGTTTAACTTGTGGAGGTGATAGTGGATGCGGCGTTCGTTCTGTTCAAAGATTTCCTCAAACGTAAACTTCTGTTTCTCCATCATGTTAATATCTCCCTCGTATATGTATTTATACTTATAATCGACTATTAACAGCAAAAAGGGGTGAAGTGAGTCTAAAGGAAGTGGGGTGTTAATTTTTTAGGACTATAAGCATATCCCATTATTTACAATATAGGAAATTATTAGCGGAAAGTAAAGGGAAATTGAAGTATTTCCTCTAAAAATCGTTCGACATTATTCGGTATTGTTAGCGAATATTGTCGATCCTGTTGATGAAAAAATATTATACATGGAGTGATAGAGATAATTGTTAAGCAGATTTGATAGATTGAAACGTTGTGTCTGTGGAATGCGAAGGTGATGAAAAATTGAGATCAGCGGTGGGATAGGCGGAAATTAATTTGATCTGTTGTGTTCATATTTGGAATCTCTTCAAATAAGTATGTAAGATGTATGATGCAACCTACGTCATGGCGCTCACTCCTTAACTAACTCCTAACAGTGCATCATCTATTCATACTGCCTTCCTCTGCTTTGGTCGGACCGTATTTTTGAGTCAGTTAAAACCTTTCTTTTGTTTCGTTAACGGGACTTATTGCGGAAGGGTGCTTTTATTGAATAGTAATCAATTTTTACAATAATCATAACATCATTTAATCCAGAGGAATCAAAAACAAGGGGCATTGGATGTGAATGTCACGGTATTAAAGATAATCTTCACATCTAGGATAGGGAAAAACATAGTAGCTGCTGCACATGGCCTGGAAACGATTGATACACTCACTAGATTTAAGCGTATTAGAGCGTGTATAAAGAGGTTTGAAGTAAGAGGGGGGAGGAGTTTTCTGTTTGACTCTGGTTATTTAATTGGTAAGTTTGTGCGGGATAAGGAAACAGTACAGGCTTGTTTATTGATTGCAGATGTTAACGTTTTATTTCGTTATGTAATGAAGGGGTATGTAATAGCGAAGAAAGAAATTAAAGTCATCAATATTTTTAAAAAATACCGATAATTAAATAAAGTTTTATTATAAAAAGTATTGCGTTTCAATTAAACTCGTGGTAATATTTTTTCAAATACTTTGTACGTACATACTAACATATGTACAAAGGTATTATTTATAAAAATATCATTTGGAGGGGTTAAGAATGAGAGAAAGATTAAAAACAAAGCCGTTAGAGGAAATCGTTGAGAATATTTTCGTTCCAAGTATTCAAAATGATATTAATAATTATTTTATGAACATGATTATTGCGAGTAAGGCGCATCTTATCATGTTAGTTAATGAAAACATCATTAATGAAGAGAAAGGTAAGGTGATACTGGAAGTATTAAACGAAATGGAGGAAACAGGAGATGGAATTTTAGAAATTAATCCAGAACTTGAAGATTTATATTTCAATATCGAGAATTATATCGTAGAAAAATTGGGAATGGAGATTGGTGGAAGTTTACACACTGGCCGAAGTAGGAATGACTTAAATGCAACGGTGTTTAGAATGAATACTAGGGAAAAAGTGTTGGGAATTTTAAATGATTTAAACGAATTACGTAGTGGCCTTATAAATTTGGCGGATGAGAATGTAGATGTTGTAATGTCAGGCTACACACATATGCAACCAGCCGAACCGATAACTTTTGCACATTACATTTCCGGAATATTGTTCTCGTTGGAAAGAGATTTTTCAAGGTTAGAACATGCGTATAAGAATCTTAATTTCAGTCCATTAGGATCCGCAGCAATTGCTTCTACATCGTTTCCAATCGATAGGATTTTTACAGCAGAATTACTAGGTTTCGATAACATTACCTTTAACTCTTTAGATAGTGTAGCTTCTAGAGATTTTGTTTTAGAAATTCTTTCAGCTCTAAATACGACATTAATAACATTAAGTAGGCTCAGCCATGACTTTTATATTTGGACTACTGCAGAATTTTCACTAATAGAACTAGAGGATTCTATAGCTGCTGTTAGCAGCATCATGCCACAGAAAAAGAATCCAATTATTTTAGAACATATTAAAGCTAAATCAGCACATATACAGGGTGCATATGTTTCGGCTTCCAGTTCGTTGAAAAATACGCCATTCGGTCATACAAGAGATAGTAGCGTGGAAAGTATAAAGTTTTTTGAAGATGCATTAGAAGAAGCCAAGAAGGCACTTATCTTAATGAAAGTAACTGTAACATCTATTAAAGTGGACAGAGATTTAGCATATAAACGCTGTGCTTCTAATTTTTCTACAGTTACTGAATTAGCTAATATGTTGGTGAGAGAAGAAGGTTTATCATTTAGAATGGCACATGGTGTTGTTGCTAAATTTGTTAATCAAAAAATTAACTCTAGTGAATTATTAAATGATAATGACCAAGAAATATTACAATATGCTTATAAAAGTGTTGTTGGGGAAGATGGTAGCCTTTCGAAGGGTCTTATTGAATTAGCATTAGAACCTCTTCAAAATGTATCGAAAAAGAAAACACTTGGAGGACCTGCGCCATCTGAGGTGAAACTTCAGTTAAAAAGATTGAAAAATAACTTAGTTGAAGACCAAAAATTATATTTAAATAAGAAAAAACAAGTGGAAAATAGTAAAGACATCTTGGATGAGAAAGTAAGTCGTTTAATTCAATCAGCAAATAAAGTATGAGGGGGTTATTACATGGATGAGAATAACGGAATTCCTTTGTATTACCAATTAAAAGAGTTGATAAAAGAAAATATTAGTAAGGGAGTTTGGAAGCCGGAAGAAAAAATACCAAATGAGATTGAGTTAGCTGAACAATATAATATCAGCAGATCAACTGTTAGGCAGGCAATATTACCATTAGTTAGAGAAGGTTTACTATACCGTAAACAAGGCAGAGGGACATTTGTTTCGAAACCAAAACTTGCCGCAGACTTCATAAATTTCTATTTACCTAGAGAGTTAGGGAATAAACACGTTTTGGTTAAGCTAAAGGAGATTGAAACGTCTGATTTTGTCAGGGAGTCATTAAGAATTGACGCTACACAGAAAGTATATGAATTATCTCGTATCAGATATATTCAATTGTCCAACGAAGAACCAGTAGCAATTGAAAAATCGTATATAGCTTCTGACTTAGTTCCGAATTTTACCGATCATACATTTGATGGGAGGTTACATGATTTACTAGCTGATGAATATGGTATCAAGATTGTTAATGCGGAAAGTTATATAGATCCTGTGATCGTGGATGAATATGAGGCAAGCCAGTTAGATGTAGAACCAGTGACTCCAGCTTTGAAAATAACAAGAATTGCAAAGCAATTTAACGAAGAACCTGTAGTTTTAACAATTAGTATCATTCGAGGAGATAGGTGTCGAATATTCCTGAAATCGGAACAGCCCGTAAATCAAATGTGAAAGGTTGGAGAGTATATTGATTAAAAAAAACTTATTCATTATTACAATTAGTATAATGGTTGTTTTCGTACTTGCTGGCTGTGGCTATGAATTGAATGAAGGTGAAGAAGAAAATGAAGACTTAGAGGTAGATGATGCGGTATCGGTGGCAGTTTCTGACTTTAGTTTAAAAGATGAGGAGAGCAGACTGCTATTAGGTACCTCCAGTCAAGGAGGAACTTATTATGTTTGGGGCGGCGGTTGGGCCAAGATAATGGGTGATAGTATTCCGGGATTAGATATATCTGTCGAAGTAACAGGAGGCCCAGTAACCAATGTACAATTGATTGATCAGGGAGAAATGGACATCGGTTTTGTTACAACTTGGCTCGGTGGCGAGGCTTATGAAGGAATAGGTTGGGCAGATAAAAAATATGATAATTTCGGATCACTTTTCCCTATGTATCCGAGTATTTTATATTTGTATAGCTTACAAGATATTCCAATTGAAACAATTCAAGATATTAATGGGAAACATATTAGCGTTGGTCCCCCAGGATCAACAAGTGATATAGCGGGACGTGCCGTTTTAGACAATTTGGGGATTGAAACGAGAGAAATAAGTGCATTACCAACTAATACTCAAGTAGATAATCTAAAAGATGGTTTAGTAGATGCTAACTTTGCAGTTGCAGGAGCGCCAGGTCCGTTTATGTTGGATTTAGAAGCTACCCATGATGTAAGACATATCGAGTTAAGCGATGAAGAGATAGATAAAATGCTAGAAGACTACCCATATTGGACTACTTATGAGGTTCCATCAGATATGTATAAAGATTTAGATGAAGATATTACACAAATAGCTTTTTGGAACGTGGCGATAGCCTCTCTAGAACTTTCAGAAGAGTTAGTATATGAACTTGTGAAACAAACTTTTGAAAATCATCAACAATTATTAAATGTTGATCCTACTTCTAAGGATACATTAGCCGAAAATGTGATTCATAACGGGATGCCCCTTCATCCGGGAGCATATAAGTATTATAAAGAAATAGGAATTGAAATTTCCGATGAACTTGTCCCTCCCGAGAAGAATGACTAGTAGTATCAATTACTCTGTAAAGGATGTGCCTTATTATGGATGAATTTCAAGGTGATTCTGTTAAGCAAGATAAAGATAATTATAAAGATGTTCAGGAGCTGGATCGCGAGAGTAACACAAGAGATTTAAAAAAAGTGTATCGTTATATCGTCGTATCAATCGCAGTAGCAATGTCTCTTTTTCATATTTACGCTTTGGGGATTAAACCTGTTACTCCTTGGGTTTTATATTCAGTTCATTTAGGAATGGGGGCTGTATTAGTATTATTCTTATATCCAATGAGTAAAAAGAGTAAGAGGGATAGTATTAATCTATTAGATGCAACTTTAATTCTACTAATCATAGGGGCAACTGGCTATTTAATCATTAATGGTGATGAGTTAGTTTATCGTATTGGAATTAACCCGACAAATTGGGATGTAATAGTCGGCACAGGTATTTTATTGGTTGTATTAGAGATAACGAGGCGTACATGTGGATTACTTTTGCCCATAATTGCAGTAATATTCATTATATATGCTAGATTCGGTGAATATGTACCTGGAATTTTAGGGCATAGAGGTTATAGTTGGGATCGCATTATCAGTTATTTAAAGGGGATGGATGCTATATTCAGTGTTCCATTAGCAGCTTCCGCTACCTTCGTATTTTTGTTTATTGTATTTAGTTCATTTGTCCAGGTATCTGGGGCAGGGAAATTCTTTATTGATTTTGCCATGAGTTTGACAGGTAAAACAAGAGGTGGTCCAGCGAAAACTGCTGTTGTAGGAAGTGCGTTATTTGGAACCATAACAGGGAATTCCGTCGCAAACGTTGTATCATCTGGGGCCTTTACTATTCCACTAATGAAGCAAACAGGATATAAAGCGAGATTTGCAGCAGCAGTAGAAGCAGTAGCGTCTACCGGTGGACAAATTATGCCACCTATATTAGGATCTGCTGCCTTTATCATGGCTATGTTAGTTGGCGTGCCCTATTCAACCATTGTTATAGCATCAATTATTCCAGCATTATTGTATTTCGCATCGATATTAATTATGGTTGATTTTGAAGCAGCTAAGAAGGGACTTAAAGGATTACCCGCTTCTAAATTACCTAAACTTGCTGAAGTTATGAAGAGATTTCATTTAATCATTCCTTTACTTGTTTTAATTTTTATCTTGGTTATTCTACAGTTCAGCCCGATAAGAGCTGCACTCTGGGCAATTGCTACATGTATTATCGTTTCGTTATTTAGAAAAGATACAAGAATGAACTTAAAGAAAATTGTGGAAGCGCTTTCGAGTGGAGCTCAAAATGCTCTACAAATGATTGCAGCATGTGCAACAGCTGGAATTATTATTGGAGTCTTAAATCTGACAGGTAGTGGTTTAAAATTTGCTAGTGTAATTATTTCATTAGCTGGAGATATGTTGCCGGTTGCCTTAGTTCTAACAATGATAGCTACGATTATCTTGGGTATGGGATTACCCACTACGGCAGCATATTTGATTACAGCAGCAGTTATTACACCTGCCCTCGTTGAACTAGGAGTTGATCTGCTACTAGCTCATATGTTTGTATTTTACTTTGCATGTCTATCTGCAATTACTCCACCTATTGCTTTGGCATCGTACGCAGGTGCGGGAATAGCGAAAGCAAAGCCTTTAGAGGTTTCATTTACATCTGTAAAACTAGGCTTGGTTGCTTTTATCATCCCTTACATGTTCGTATATGGTCCATCGTTATTAGGGATTGGTTCACCGACTGCAATAGCGTTATCAATAGCTACATCTTTAATAGGTGTCTTCGTGTTAGGATGTGCTTTACAAGGCTGGTTCTGGGGGAAACAAGCAAATATGGTGTTACGGGGTCTATTGTTCATTGCCTCCATAGTATTAATTTACCCAGGTGTTATTAGTGATTTAATAGGGTTTTCTCTAATTTTAGTTTCTTTTATCTTAAGATATAGCGTTTACAAGTATCAAACCGTAAAAGGTGAAAAAATAGCATAATGTTTATTAAATAAGGAGGAGTTAAAAAGATGAATATTGCAATTATTGGAGCGGGAAATGGTGGTCAAACAATGGCAGCTCACCTTACATTAGAAGGTCATAAGGTGAAACTATACGATATAAATGAAAACTTAATTTCAGAATTAAATAATGTAGGAGGAATTCATTGTGATGGTATGATTAAAGGGTTTGCACCTGTTGAGGCTACTACTAATCTTATAGAAACACTAGAAGATGCGGAAGTTATCATGTGTACGACCAATGCAAACTCCCATTCCAAGGTTGCTGAATCTGTTGCACCTTACGTTCAAGACGGTCAAGTTATTCTAATTTTTCCTGGTTACTGGGGAGCATTGGAGTTCTCCGAAGTGCTAGATAGAGCGGGGAATAATAAGCGAGTTTACGTTGCGGAAACAGAGTCTTTAATCTATGCATGTAGGTATAATAAGCCTGGTTATGTCACAGTAAGAGGGGTTAAAGAAAAATTAGAGTTTGCCACTTATCCATCCGAAGACGTGGGGCAAGTGAAATCAAAATTGGAAAAAATATATCCACAATTATTACCGAAAAAAAGTGTGATTCGAACATCCTTAAATAATGTGAATCCGATATTTCATACCCCTATAACTCTTATGAATGTAGGTTGGATTGAATCTGAAAAAGACTTTTACTTTTATCCAGAGGGTGCTTCACCATCCGTTGTAAGAGTGATGGAGAAATTAGAAGCGGAACGTTTAGCCCTCGGTAAAACAATTGGTGTTGAATTATCCTCCTCCTTAGAATTACTTCATCGTTTTTATGGTGTGAAAGAAAATACATTATATGAGGCAATTAATAAAAACAAAGCTTATCAGACAGGAAAAGCTCCTACAACCTTAAAATACCGTTATATATATGAAGACATTCCATATGGCCTTGTCCCTATCTCTGAATTGGGAACAGCATTAGATGTACTAACACCATGTACAGATTTGCTTATTGACTTAGCAGAAATAGCTGTTGGTGAAGACTTAAGGGAAAGTGGAGTTAAATTAGAAAGGTTCGGGTTAAAGGATATGACAAAAGGTGAAATTATTGAACTATTGAATTATTGAATTACTAAGTAGAATATATAGATAGTTTCAAAAGAAGTGATAAAAATAGGATCTCCTAAAGTTGAAGAAAATGAAAAAATTAAAAGTAGCGATATGCACAATGGTATGTGCCATATTGCTACTTTTTCCTTTGTTGCAGCAACCATGCTCTTCCTTTTTTTGTTTGACTGAGTCGATTTCACTTCAATTTGTAAGAAGTAGTATCATCGAAATTCACAATGGCTCGTGTATGTAATAGACTATTTCAATGTTTTCGAACTATAGATGAAATTTACAGTAAAAGTGATAAAATATTTAATAGGTACTTAGTTAGTGATTATTGCATTCAATTTGTACCACCTTTGCAGTTCTTTTTACCAATGTTTGCGGAGGAGTTTACCATACTTTGCGGAACCGATTACCATTAGCTCCCCTTTATTCCGGTAACAACATCGGATTAACACAGTTGTGCAATTTTTTAATTCTATTGTGATAAAAGAATGAACCAGTACACTCACTTGAATAAAACACTATTTTAACCACAGCTTTAGCTGCTTGCCCTTGACCGCCGTGCCACTTCTTAGTGATCGCTGGAAGGGGTCGGGGCCCCGCCAGCGGAACTTAGAAGTGATTGTCCGTGGTAAGCTATTGATGCGAATGGGCCGTAAAGGCTTTATTTCTGCCATTCGCCATCAAATCCACTACCACGGACACAAACAAGGTCAAGGGTGGTGGTATTGTTGCTAAATACTAGAGCGTGTATACTGGTTTTTCATTCGGCAATGGTGGATTGAAATTGTGTCCTGAGTGTTTAAAAACATGGGAAAAAGAGGGCTATGCTATGTCTTTCGTAATCATTGGTAAACTCTTCCGCAAAGACTGGTACATTTCATCGCAAAGCATGGTAAAAAGAACCGCACAGCTGGTAAAAATCGTCCGCAATACTCAGTTAGGAATGGAGAGGTGATTTCTTTGTTAAAAGATGAAATACTAAATCATTTGGAGCAGCTAACAGCTAACATACACCTTATCAGAAAATAGTGACTTAAAAATGTTTACGGCTGCCTCGGTAAGTAGTAAGTAGGTATTTTAACTTAAAAAGAAATACAATTAGTCATTATTTAAATCTGCTATATGAAGAGGAGCAGTTAATAAAAATTAATACCAGACCGGTTTACTTTTTTCATCGATCAGTAATAGAGAATAAGTACTTTCCTTTTGAAAAAACAAAATTTAACCAGGCGATGAAATGTTTCGGTATATATCTTTATCCATGAGTGAAGAAAAAGATTTATTTAGTTCGTTAATAGGTAGGGGGTTAAACAACAAATAGAAGCTAACCAGGGAGTTATCTTTTTGAATGAGGTACATCGGTTTTTGCTTCGCAGTTTATTTTACACTTCAGAGTATCCTTTTAATCCCCGCCGATAATTGATTAAACATTAATTATCGGCGGGGATCTGATCAGGCTGGAACACCATTCTTTACCTATGCATTTTCACTTTTAACTGATCAAAATGAATGTTTTTTAAAAGCATCAGTATGATTACACATTATTAATCTGTAATACCAAATCGCTCGTTAAGTAGTTTAGTATCTTCAATGTACTTTAGTAGTTCGGCTTTATTTTCTAGAGTAAATAAATATATAAGTATATCAATAATAAATACTGTTCCTATATGTGAATTGGAATAAGAATGAGAATCCACACTCGTTAAGAGCAAAACTTCAGCATTTTTACCTATATTATTACTATGTGAGTTTGTTATTGCAACTTGTGGAATACCTTTTTCATTTAAATAATCACTATACAATCTCATTCTTTTTGAATAGGATGGAATTGAAATGAAAAGCACTAGATCTTTGTCATTTAACTTTCGAATATAATCTAATGATTCAACTGATTCTCCATCCATAATTTTTGAATTACCAAAGAGTTCATTTAAGTGTACGTTTAATGTATAGGCCGGCCCATAAGAGTTTTGTCTAGCTAATATAAGAACTCTTGCTGCATCTTTAATTTTATTTATAAATTTAACAAACATATTAATGGAATTATTTTTAAATACATCATCTATATTTTCTAATGATTTATTATAGACATTGAGTAGATCTGCGTTTATATTTTTAAAGTCTTTAGATGCACTTATCTGCTCGTTAGCAGGATAAGCTAATCTAGATTTTAATATTTTTTGTAGTTCTTTTTGAAAATCTGGAAATCCAGAAAACCCTAAGTCCTGCGAAAACCTAACAACAACAGATTCACTAGCTTTAGCATTTTTTGCCACTTTTGATGCTGGTAAGAAAGCTGCTTCTAACCAATTATCTAAAACATAGTAAGCTACTCTTTTTTTTGCCTCACTAAGTGTCTCCAACGATACTTGAATCTTCTCAAATAATGACATAGCTACCTCTCCAGTATACTTTATTCATTAATTCTATCCTAACATAGTTAAATCAACAGTGTTACAAAATATAAAAAATCAATGGGATTAATAAATTATTATCTAATGTGATACTAATGATTTTACTATGAATCGAAAAATATAATTATTTATTGATATTAGGAAGAGCGGGGAACATTGGCTCAATTTCCATGTGTTCTATCCTTCTTCCATTTTTTATAAAGTCAAAGTTGTATAATTTTGAGGCTAGATTAATTATAGAATTTATTATTGGGGTTTCTAAATCAATTATCTGTGCTAATTCTTTCATCGGTACAAGCCCCATAGGAATATCTTCCATAATATACCTTGAGTTTATCTCGGTGGGAGCTAGGATGTCTTTATAGATATTGTTCATTTGTATTGATTCGTACAGAGTTTTTCCAGCAACTCCATAATTAAAATTAACCCATTCCCTTGCAGAAGGTATTTGTAATCCAAAGGCTTGAGCTATTGATAGCCTTTCCTTGTCTAATGACTCTAATAAATTAGCAATTGATGGACTGATACCTTCATGATAATATTTGAAGCTTTCTTTGTTATCGATTCTGGTTAAGTTAAATAAAAAAGGGATGGGATGAAAAACGGCTCCAATATTGCTTAAGCTGGTAGATATCACATCAATACTATTATGGAAGTGTGGTAAAAGTTTATTTAATTTATTGCTTATTTCCTGGGAAGCGTGTTTAGGAAGTGAGGCTATACCTACACTTTTTTTGATTCCATGAATTACTATTTCAGTTGAACTGTTTTTTCTAGCAGCAAATAACATGGTTTCCGCTTCGGCTATAATGTTCTTTTTTCCTACTGAGTTAAATATTTTTTTGAATTCCATTGCCCCACCAGTTCTTCCCGGATGTAATACTACAACTTGATTCTCCTTTATAACTTTTGATAAATCAATTGCAACAGATCTATGTGCGTAAGCTGGAACTACTATAAATATATAATCAACATTATTAATACCTCTTTGCAGATTATTTGTAGCCAAATTAAATTTTACTTGTTTAGAAACTCCATTAGAAATGATTGTTATCTTCTTATTGTTTTTCTTAATTGGCTGGACAACACTCTCTTGGTTGTCAAATAAATTAACTTTAAACCCCCTTTCAATAAGCATTCCTCCAAATGCTAGACCACCATTACCAGCCCCTATAATGAGAATCTCCAATTTATTTCCTCCTAAACAATAATTATTGTTGCTTTGCAAGAATAATTGTGATAAATTAAATTATATACTAATTCTGAAAAGGGGGAAAGTAATTTGTTTTCAAATGTATTGTTTTTAAACCAAGAGGATGTAAAAAAGTGTGGGGGAGAGGATATGTCTCTTGCTATTGAAGTAATGGAGAGCGTTTTTTCATTGCATCAAAAAGAAGATTATGTACTACCCAATAAAAGTGTATTGCGTTGGGGAGACATAGATTCAGAAACCACACGTGGGAGAGTAAATTCAATGCCAGCTTCTATTGGAGGTGAATTTCAATCGGTTGGTATAAAGTGGATTTCCAGTTCTCCCACTAATCCCGATAAATATGGATTACCAAGGGCTTCGGGGATTATTATATTAAATGATTATGAAACCCTGTTTCCTAAAGCGATAATGGATGGTATGTTATTAAGCGCGATGCGAACTGGAGCAAATTCAGGTGTCGCTGCTAAATATCTAGCGAGAGAAGATTCTAAAGTTTTGGGATTGATTGGTGCAGGTGCGCAAAATAAAACACAATTAATGGCTATGAAGAGTGTTTTGAAAAACTTAACCGAAGTGAAAATAAATGACCTTAATAAAGAACGTGCCCATCTATTTGCAGAAGAAATGAACGAGAAAGTAAATTTACCAATAAAAGTAGTTGATACAGCTGAGGAAGCAGTAAGAGGATCTGATGTTTTCATTACTGCAACAGTTTCTAAAACTCCAATAGTAAAATATGAATGGATTGATAAGGGATCCCTATATTTACATGTTGGAAGTCATGAATGTGAATATGAAGTCATCGAAAAAGCAGATAAAATCGTAGTTGATGATTGGGAGGAACTAAAACATAGAGGTGTCGAAACTATTTCTTTGATGTATGCTGAAGGGGAATTTAATGAAAGTAGGATTGATGCTCAACTCGGTGAAATAGTCAATAATATTAAACATGGAAGAATGAACAACGATGAGTTTATATATTTTAATAGTGTAGGAATGGGGATTCAAGATGTTGCATTAGCATCGGTTGTTTATGAAAAAGCAGTGGAGAAAAAAATTGGTAAACAATTAAATATGTGGGGAAATCCGACTTTTGCTTAATGTGTTGTAAGTGCTTACAAAGATGCTAATATAAGGAGGGGAAGGCATGATACCAACAGAGGCAATAACATCAGGAACGCTTAATAGCCTATTATTTTACTTTTCAGTTATGGGGTTACTTTTAGTCTTTGCTACGTTTTTAAGATTAAAGATAAAAGTATTGAAGAAGTATTTTATTCCAGCATCGTTGTTAGCTGGATTTATAGGTTTACTCTTAGGCCCATACGGAGTCAAACTTTTTTCTGAAGAAATGGTTAATACTTGGGGAGCGTTAGCAGGAATATTAATATCAATTGTGTTCGCTCCCATGCTTATGGGAATGAAGAACGAAAAACAAAGTGGTACTGGGAAGTTAGTAGGTAGGCATTTGTTATATAGCTATACTGGTAGTCTGCTACAATTGTCAATACCGCTTATTATTGCATCTTTGATTTTAATACCATTATTTAATTTAAATGAAATGTTTGCTTCTATTATTGAAGTGGGCTGGGCAGGTGGACACGGAACTGCAGCCGGTATGATTGAGGTTTATAATAACCTGAATTGGTCTGATGGTGCCTCACTGGGTGTTACATCTGCTACTTTTGGAATAGTGATTGGAATAATTTCCGGAATTATAATGATAAACCACGGTGTTAAAAAAGGATATACGTCAGTTATAAAAAAACCGGAAGAAATGAAAAATAAAGATAGCGATGTCATTCCGTTAAACAACCAAAAATCAAGTTCAGTGAACACATTAAATCCAGATTTAGTAGAAGGTTTTGCTTTCCACGCTGGTCTTATCTCGATTGCGATACTTCTTGGTTGGTTTATGCAACAAGCAATCGCAGTATTTGTTCCGGGAATACCACTTTTCCCAATGGCTATGATTGGTGGATATATTATTAATATGATTATATCGAGAACAAAGTATTTTGAAATGATAGACGTAAACACAATGAACCGTATTCAAGGGATTGCATTAGACTTTCTTGTACTGGGGGCAGTAGCATCGATACAAATTCCTATTGTTGTTGAATATGCACTTCCATTAATAATTCTATCTGGTATTACACTAGGCATGATGATTTGGTACTTTTATTATCTGGGAAGACGATTCTTCCCAGAGGATTGGTTTGAACATTCAATCGTACATTATGGAGCTTATACAGGAGTGACTGCTATAGGGCTAATGTTATTGCGAACCGTAGATCCAGAAATGAAAACAGATTCTGGTAAGGGTTTTGCATTAAGAGCACCATTTTATAGTCCTTTTTTGGGTGGTGGATTAATAACAGCTATGGTACCAGTTCTAATGTTAAGCAGCAGTTCTTTAATAGTAGGCATATCATCCTTAGCTATACTGATTGTATTATTAATAATTGGTAAGTTACTTGGTTTAATTCAAAAACCACAAGAAGATAAAAAAGACGTGCCTTCCTCAAATCGAAATGTAGTTTAAAGTTAAAAGGGTAAATAATGAGGAATTAAGTCATTGTACGAAGAAAATAAATCCGTTAATAAATTAGAATATCACGAATATCCCGAAGAAACTTACCTATAAGAAAGAGGGATAGAGATAAAGATACTTTTGCGAAGTGATATTTCTTTTCCAAATAAGCAAACATTATAGATAAGCATCCAACAAACCCACACATGTGCCTTCGTGTGGGTTTGTTTAATCCCCCCTACTTATTGATCACTCACAAGTAACAGGTACAGTTTCTGCATTTGTTTATTCTTCTGGGGAACTGTCTAGCTCTGATTCGAGACGGGCTACTTAATCAGTAAGTGTTGAATTACTTTCATTTAATTCATCTATCTCATCTTTAAGAGATTCTTTTTCTTTTTTCTGGTGAGTACATATTGCTTTCTGAATAAGTTTTCGATTTATACAAGAGAAACTTGTGTCTATTGAAAATGAAAAGCGATATGACACATACCATTGTGTATATCGCTACTTTTTATTTTGAATTGCTAATCCTTCTCTAATGCCAATTCATTCTTTATAAATTCCCAATAACGGTGTAATCGTCCGACATTTCTATCTGGATCTTTTCCAAGCTCTTCAAGAAGATTTAACTCTTTTATTTTATTGATCACATCTAGCTCCGATTCATTTAGTGTTAGCTTTTCAGTGAGGAGATGAGTGGTAGCATGATTAGGGGTATCAATCTTTCCTAGTAAATAATCAATGGATACATTAAAGAAACAGGCAATTTTATAAAGTGTTTCCAAAGAAGGCTGATTTCTACCTTGCTCATAGTAACCATAAGCACTTGTTGTAACATTTAGCTCTTTAGCTACTTCTTCTTGCTTGTACCCATATTCAATCCGAAGGTCTATTAGTCTTTCGTTAAACACTTCCATGCTTAAGTTCCCCCTTCTAACTTACAACGAAATTATACCTTTAGAAAGGAGTTTTTTTATTTTTTACAACAAAATATTGGTCTATCTATTTACAAACAACTAAATGTTGTATATAATGATTATCAAATAGTCAGAAGAGTCTATTTTGCAGGTGGTGCACGTCATAATGGACTGTTCGGATACTTTATAAAGAAACGATTTCACGCATACTCTGACCAGGACATTGCAGAAGTTATCAATTGCATAAATACATTTACCCGAAAATCATTAAACTACTAGACCTAGACCTCGGAGGAATATTCATTTGGGAGGAGATAAACTTGGTATAAATTCAAAAGGGTATATCGACCTATTAAAGGAGGCGGAGATGGCAACGATTAAAGATGTTTCTAAATACTCTGGTGTGTCAGTTGCAACGGTTTCCAGAGTACTTAATAATTCTAATAAAGTAAAGCCTGCAACGAAAGAAAGAGTTTTACAAGCAATTAATGAATTAAATTATAAACCGAATGCAGTTGCTAAGACGCTTTTTAAGAAGCAATCATATAGTATAGGGTTAATTATTCCCGACATAAGTAACCCTTTTTTTCCTCAAGTTGCAAGAGCTGTAGAAGATACCGCTAGACAGTATGGATATAGAGTTATTTTATGTAATTCGGACGGGAATAAGGAAAAGGAAAAAGATTATATTGAGACTTTATCCCAAAACCATGTAGACGGATTGCTTGTTACTACTATATCTGGTAATAGCGATAATTTTAAAAGATTTCATCTGCCTGTTGTTGCGTTGGATAGAAGTATGGATAAAGAGATACCTTGTGTTTATGTAGATAATTATGAAGGGGGGAAATTAGCAGCTCAAACTCTTTTTGAAAATGGAGGGAAAGTGTTCGGTGAAATTAGTGGACCAACTAATCTTATAACTGCTAAAGAAAGATCAAGGGGGTTTCGTGATTTTCTTAAAAAGAAAGGAATCACAGCTATAACATATGAAGGTGAATTTGATTTTAAGCGTTCTTTTATAACCGCTGGACAACTCTTAGATGAAAATCCTGAGATAGACTCAGTATTTGTTGGAAATGACCAAATCGGTGTTGCTTTGGTAAAAGAAGCGATGTTAAGAGGAATGAGCATTCCAGACGACTTGCAAATAATTGGTTTTGATGGGATTGATATTGGAGAATTAATAAGCCCTTCTCTAAGTACTATAGAGCAACCAATATATGAATTAGGTAAAGAGGCTACAAAACTATTATTAGATCTAGCAAACAAGAAACATGTTAATCAAAGGTCCATATGTATGCCAATAAATTATGTTAGAAGGAATACAACTAGTGGTTAAGTATTCTTATAAAGGAAACCCAAAAATGTAACCCGTTACAATCCAAGAAGGAGGTAAATATCTTGCCAAATAAGGGAAATTTTATTCTTAATTTATATCCATCAACTAAATTTATGCTACCCCTATTTGTTACTATTTCAATCTTTTTAGTACCTAGTTATCTCTATGCTTATATGATGTTACCTTTATGTATTGTAATTGCTTTAAACGCAGGAGTAGCAAAGCAATTTCTAAATTTAATAATTAAAGGTTTATTGTTACTAGTTCTATTCATCTTTATTATACAATCGGTTATTGCTCCTGGAGAGGAGGTACTTTGGAGTTGGGGGATTATTTCAATTAAAGAGGAGGGAGTTATGCTCAGTCTCACTCTGACTTCTAGAATAGTAGCAATTACATCTGCTTTTCTTTTATTTTTTAGAATTACTTCTATCCGAGATATTAGTCAAGCACTTGAAAAGATAGGAATGTCACCTAAATTTTCTTATGCTATCCTCGCTACTTTTCAATTTATACCTGAAATTAGTAAACGATCTAAAGTTATTATGGACGCTCAAAAGGCAAGAGGGGTAGAGACTGAAGGTTCACTTCTAACTAGAACAAAAGCATTTGTACCTGTCTTAGGTCCACTAGTGTTAAGTTCTATTGCTAATACAGAAGAAAGAGCAATTACATTAGAAACTAGAGCATTCTCAACAAAAGGGAAGAAGACGAGTCTTCACGAACTTCATAAAACAAAGATAGATATGTCGATTCAAATTCTAGTAATTATATTCATCATTTTTCTAGCTGCGGGGAGGATACTGATTTGGAACTGATACGTGCTAAAAATATAAATTATAAATATCCAATTAATGATGGTCAATCTACTCTAAAGAATATAAACTTTTCAATTCAACGAGGTGAACTTTATTCCTTTATAGGGAAGAATGGGGCTGGGAAAACGACCTTATGTAATGTCATTCGCGGGTTTATCCCTCATTTCCATAGAGGTGAACTGAATGGAGAACTTCTAATTGAAGGGAAAGATATTCGAGAATGGAGTATGAGTGATTTAGCTAGTAAGGTTGGATTTATCTTCCAAAATCCATTTACGCAAATAAGTGGGGTAAAAGATACCGTATTTGATGAAATTGCTTATGGTTTAGAAAACCTGGGGATCGAAATTTATGAAATAAAAAAAAGAGTAGAACAGATCATTGATTTATTAGGAATAAGTGATTTGGTAGACAAAAATCCATACGAGCTGTCAGGTGGGCAAAAACAGAGAGTGGCTTTTGCTGCTGTTATTGTAATGAATCCAGATATTTTAGTAATTGATGAACCAACTTCTCAGCTTGACCCAAAGGGAACAAAAGATATTTTTGAGATTATTAAACTTTTAAAAGAACAGGGAAAAACTATCATTTTGGTGGAACATAAGCTTGAATTAATTGCAGAGCACTCAGACTATGTTTTTGTTATGAATAATGGCGAAATTATGTTAGATGGAAAAACGGCTGATGTCCTGTCGATGCCAAAAGTACTCGAATATGATGCAGGTCTTCCTCAATACGCTTTATTAGGTATAGAAATGAATAAAAGAGATCCAAGTTTTTCTCAAATTCCCATAAATAAGATACAGGCAGAAATTGAGATTAGAAAATGGGGAGGTATATAAACGGTGAGTTTAATTCAAATAAAGGATGTAAGTTTTATCTATCCAAATGGATTTACAGCTGTTGAAAAAGTTTCCGTAACGATAGACAAGGGAGAAAAATTAGCCATTATCGGTCAAAATGGAGCGGGGAAAACTACTGCTGTTAAGATGATGAATGGACTACTGAAACCGACAATAGGAGATGTAGTGATAGATGGATTAAACACGAAAGATTATACGACTGCACAGATATCCAGACACGCCGGTTATGTTTTTCAGAACCCTGATGATCAGCTTTTCCATAGTGACGTATATAGTGAGATTGCTTATGGACCTAGAACAATGGGACTTTCAGAAGATGAAATTTCAAGTAGAGTCCACAAGGTTGCAGAGTTAGTCGGAATTGGTGAGTTCCTCGATGAGAATCCTTATAATTTACCTTTCTCAACTAGAAAATTTGTGACGATTGCTTGTGTCTTAGTAATGGATGTAGATATTGTGATTTTAGATGAGCCGACTGCCGGACAAGATCATGTTGGCATGGTGCAAATATCTAAATTAATTGACCATTTGCATGAAAAAAAGAAAACCGTTATTACCATCACTCATGATATGGAATTTGTAGTCAACAATTTTGAACGTATTATCGTAATGGCAAACAAGAAAATCATTGCAGATAAAAATAAAAAAGAGATTTTTTGGGATAAAAGTGTGATTGAACAGTCCAATATTAAACAACCTTATATTAGTGAATTAGCAAATGACATGAATATAGGGAATAATATTTTATCAATTGATGAGTTTGTTGATTATGTTTTTAGTTATAAAAAAGAAGGAGCTATTGTATGAAGAAAATTACGGTTGTAGGAAGTTTGAATATAGATTTTGTCTCAAGTGTTTTTGACTTTCCCAAAGTTGGTGAGACCATACGAGCATCGGATTTTCATATATCTTCCGGTGGCAAAGGAGCTAATCAAGCTATTGCAGCAGCAAAATTGGGAGGATGTGTCGAAATGGTGGGAAAAGTAGGGAAGGACAAATATGGTGATTTATTAATAGAGAATTTAAATAAACAAGGCGTTAAAACACAAAGAATAAAAAAGGAGGGTGAAACTGGGAGAACATTTATCAATGTAAACCATAAAGGTGATAATACAATAACCTATGTACCTGGCGCAAATGAGGAAATAACAAAAGAGGATATTAATGCTTGTATTCCCGTTTTGAAAGGTAGTTCTTATTTATTATTACAGCAAGAGATTAAAGAGGAGATTTTAGAATACGTGATAGATATAGCATCGGATTTAAATGGATGTAAAGTAATTTTAAACGCGGCTCCGGCTAGATATATAAATGATAAAGTGATAAGTGGAGTTCATACACTTATTGTAAATGAGGTTGAACTAGAATATCTAAGTGAAAATAATATTAATGAAGAACATGAATTGATTAGCAAGGTTAACTATTTGCTTAATAAAGGCATTGAAAAGATTATTATCACGCTAGGAGATAAAGGAGCAGTTTTTGCGAGTAATTCCGTATACAAACATATCCCTTCTCTAAAGGTTTCTGCAATCGATACAACCGGTGCTGGTGATACATTTATCGGAGCATACACTGTTGCAAAATCGGAGGACTTAAATGATATAGAGGCAATTGAATTTGCAATAAAAGCTTCTGCTATAGCAGTAACAAGACGCGGTGTACAATCAGCTATTCCTACCAGAAAGGAATTTGAGGAATTTTACAATGCAGTAGAAGAAAATAACTTTAATTAATAATACGATTAAATGTAAAACAAATTAAAAAATGAGGAGGAACAAGTTTTGAAAAGAGGTTTGATGCAAGATTTTACGTTACTAGCTATTTTATTAATTCCGGTAGGTGTTGCGCTTAACTTTGTAAGTAGCCAGATAGTACAGTTATTAAAGCTACCAATTCATTTCGATGTAATTGGAACTGTAGTAGTAGCAATGATTGCTGGTCCTTGGGTAGGAGCTACAACTGGTTTGGCTACAAACCTGATAACATCTCTTACGAACCCTACAAGTTTATTTTTTGCGCCGGTATCGATATCAATCGGGTTAATCATTGGATATTTATCTAGGTTTGGTATGTTTAAGAGATTGTGGACGACTATTGTTTCAGGTGTGGTGATTACGTTAACAGCCGTAGTTGTAGGTTCTCCAATTTCTGTTATGGTTTTCGGAGGAGCTACAGGTAAATCAATTGATACGGTTACCGGTGTTTTCTTAGCTTCCACGCAGGATATTTGGACTTCTGTTTTCTCTAGTTCTATTTTAATAAACAGTGTTGATAAGATTTTATCTATATTAATTGCTTATTTTATTGTTAAGAAAATGTCTGATCGATACCTATCTAAAATGAATTATGGAGACAGTTTTATAAAGGAAAAAAGAAATAAGTATGTATCTTAAGCAGACTGCCAAAAAAATATTTGAGGTGATTAAATGAAAAAGGTTATTTTAGATGTAGATACTGGAATAGATGATGCTCTAGCCATATCATATGCTGTTGCACAGCCTAATATTGAAATATTGGGAATCACTACTACTTATGGTATGGCTCCAGTGGAATATACATGTAGAAACACGAAATATATACTAAAAGTTTTAAATAAAGATGTGCCTGTTTATGAAGGCGCTACCACTCCAGAAAAAAGAATCCGAGTTTATAACGGTAGAATTCATGGGAACGATGGTCTTGGAAATACATTAGGTCATGTTGAAAAAATAGAAAAAAGCACATTAGAAGCAGTTGAATTTATAATTGATAGTACTAAAAAATATAATCGTGATTTAACCATTATTACTACTGGACCTTTAACTAATTTAGCTAGAGCAGTCAATCGTGCACCTGAAATTATGCATTCTATAGGAAAGATTGTTACAATGGGTGGCGCAGTTGCTACACCTGGAAATGTCAGTAAATTTGCAGAAGCGAATATACTAATAGACCCTGAATCAGCAGATTTTGTATTTAAATCTAATCTTCCTATCACTTTAGTTGGCCTTGATGTTACAAGAAAAACATTATTAACTCAAGACAACATAGAAAAATGGAAACAATTGGGAACCCCGTCAGCGAGATTTTTCACAAAATTCGCCCAATATTACTTAGATGCGTATGGGGAAATGCACCCTCACTTAAAGGGATGTGCGCTACACGACCCATTAGCAGTTGGGGTAGGTTTATATCCTGAACTTGTACAAACTGTACCTATGCGTATTGAAGTAGATTTAAGTGAAGAGGCTCTAGGAAGAACGGTCGAGGATTTAAACATAGCCGAAGAGGAAAAGCCTAATGTCTCTGTTTGTTTACAAGTTGATTCAAACGCATTTATGGAAGATTTCTTTACTAAAGTAAATCATATGCTGTCTATAGACACTTCAGAAAGGGTGTAAAAATTGGAGATCAATCTTTTAATAGAAAACTGTAGCTATATAAACTCGGATTTTGAGATTATTAAAAATCAATCTATAGCCATAGACCAAACAGAGATTATTGAAGTGGGTGATGTATCACGTATAAAAGAGAAATACACCCCCAAAAGTATCATTAATGGGAAAGGGAAACTTTGTATGCCTGGTCTAATTGATGCTCATACGCATACTTGCCAGCAATTATTAAAAGGGCGAACAATGGATGAATACCCAATGATTTGGTCTCGTATATTGGTTCCATTTGAAGGGAATTTAAATGAGGAAGATGTTTATATTAGTGCTCAAATGAGTTGTTTAGAAATGATAAAATCTGGTACCACTGCTTTTGCCGATGCTGGTGGTGTTCATATGCATAAAGTTGCAGAAGCAGCTATTGAATCAGGAATGCGAGCTGCGATTACAAAGTCTTCTATAGATACTGGTGACTTCCTGCCCGATTCTATGAAACAGCCGCCAGAGACAATACTTGAGGATATTGAAGACCTTTATAAAGAATATAACGGTGCTGGAGATGACCGCATTCATATTTGGTTTGGGATTAGACAAGTTATGTCGTGTTCCCCGGAATTAATCAAGCAAGCTGCTGAACTAGCTAAAAAATATAATACAGGATTACATGCCCATCTTGCTGAACATCGGGATGAGGTAAGATATTGTTTAGAGAACTATAAAATGCGACCAGTTGAATTTTTAGATTCCTTGGGGGCTCTCGGGCCAAATTTACTAACAGCACATAATGTTATTTATTCGGAAAATGAATTGGAAATTTTAAATGAAAGAAATGTAAAAGTTGTACACTGTCCAAGAGTAAACTTTTCATCACACGGTTTTCCGAAAACACCTAGGATGATTCAAATGGACATGCCAATTGGAATCGGAAGTGATGGCGCTTCTTCGTCTAATTTAAGTTTATTTGATGAAATTAGAGTGTTTCGTTCAGGGCTTCATGCTTACTGGGGATTGCCAGTTTTTGATCCAGTCGTTTTACCAGCAGTAGAACTAATTAAAATGATTACCGTTGGGGGAGCAAAAGCATTACAGTTTGAAAAGGTAAAAGGGGAATTATCTGTTGGTAATAAAGCTGATTTAACCCTAATTGATATTGATCAACCACATATAACACCTACCAACAATCTTATTGGTACGATTGTTGAATCTGCAACTAGCAAAGATGTAGAAGATGTTATAATCAACGGGAAAATTGTTATGAAAGATAGAGAGATTCTTACATTGGACGAAGAACGTATTATGTATGAAAGTAAGCTAAGAATGGAATCTACTATTCAAAAAGCTGGAATAGCGGAACGTATGTAAAATCTGACTATGAGACGCGGGAGCAACAGGTAAAAACCCCTAAAAAAGATGCATTTTAGTGTTCTACTTGTTGTTCCCTCTAAATTAATAGCTTATCAAAACCACCAAGATTATTTCGATAATATATTTTGTTAATTGGTAAGCCATCACCCCCATATTTGTAAGTGTCAAATCATCCTCACCTGGTTTCTGTTGGATTCCGTCTTGCGGCATAAAAAGGCCCCTGTAAAAACAACAAAAAAGATACAATCCTTTTTCATCATGAGGAATATGTTCCGACTAATTGAATGAATCATAAATCATCAAACTTGTTCGCGAAACAATATTACCCGGGGATCATGTTGAGAAAATAAGGAGTTACAATTGGAGTAGGTTGAACAATTTTCGTTACCTCAACATGTATAATTTCCACAAAATTTAATGGTTCCAAAAAACTGACTGAACCCAAAGAGAGTACTAACATTTCCAATTCTGGAAGTAAAGTTGAACATTGTTGCATAGATTTTTTTAGAAAAGCATTTATTGAACATATCTTCTTACTAGACAATATATTATCTGAATGATATGATATTGACTAATCAGTAAATTCTTTACTAAAAGATTTATCATTATTTAGTTAATTATCAATCAATAATTTTGGAAGCGCAAACATGGAGGGGTGGAAATGAGTTACTCATTAGGGGTAGATATAGGGGGTACAAAAGTTGCTGCAGTGATTATTGATCAGAGTGGTGTCATCCATAATAGACACGAGGTATTAAGTGAACCTCATGATCAGGAACTGATGTTTTCCAGGGTTTTAGCTTGTATTAATCAGGTTGTTAGTAAATCAACTATTACTTTTGATAAAATCATTGGAATGGGAGTAGGTATCCCCGGAAAGGTAGATAGAAAAAAGGGGGTAGCTATTTATCAAAGTAATATAAATTGGAGGAACTTCCCAATTGTTGATCGGCTTAAAGAAGAGATTCCGTTAGAAAATATTGTGATTGACAATGATGTTCGAGTGGCTACCTTTGCTGAATACAGAGCCCATCATTCAGCAAGAGAGGATACATTTGTCTATGTAACTATTAGCACTGGTATCGCATGTTCCATCATAGATAATGGCAAATTCGTTAGGGGAAATGGTTTTTCAGGTGAAATTGGGTTATTACCCATAAGATCAACTGCATCTAAAAAAGAATGGGTAACAATAGAAGAAACGGCATCAGGTCCTGCAATTCAGAAGCTAATTAGTAATCATTATGGACAACCGAATCTTGCAATTAATACGTTCTTTGAAAAATATTATAAGCAGGATTCAAGTTCAGAGGTACTTTTGCAGGAGGTAATCCAAGCCTTAGCACAAGGACTCTATTCTATTATTTGTTTATTAGACCCTCAATATATCGTTTTAGGGGGTGGTGTCGTAATTAATAATCCGGTTTTACTAGATTTAGTAAAAGAAGAATTAAAGAATTACTTAATCCCAGAACAACTAGAAAGTTTAAACTTCATAACTTTAAGTAATTATAAAGGGGATTCCGGTGCTATTGGAGCAGGTCTCTTGGCTTTGTCTAGTAAAAATAAATGAAAAATAGATTATCACTAGTTATTATCTAGTTTCATTTGTTGTTTAAAAAATTACTATTATGATTAGGGGATGAATTTTATGAAGAAAGCTTTACTGGTTTTAAGTGTATTAATATTAGGAGTCTTAGCAGCATGTTCTTCTAACTCAAGTGAAGATGGGGATAATGCCACGATAAAATATGCTTATTGGGATAAGAATCAGGAACAAATGCTAAAGGATCTTGTAGAAGAATTTAATAAGGAGTATCCAGATATTAAAGTAAACTTAGAATTAACGCCATATGATCAATATTTTACGAAGTTGGATGCCGCAGCTACAGGGGATGGACTACCCGACGTATTCTGGATGAACGGACCGAACTTTGTTAAATATGCTTCAAATAATATGATTGAGCCTATTGATGAAAGGATTAAGGAAGATTCAGTAGATTTAGCTCCTTATCCAGAAGGATTGCTTGGTTTGTATCAGTATGATGGCAAGTCATATGCTCTTCCAAAAGACTATGATACTATTGGACTTTGGTATAATAAAGCACTCTTTGATGAAGCTGATCTTGAATACCCAAATGATACTTGGACATGGGATGACTTATTAGAAGCAGCAAAGGCGCTAACTGATGAAGAGAAGGGTGTCCATGGTATCGCTGCATATATTCAGGACGCTCAAGCATCTTATTATAATACTATTCTAGCAAATGATGGTTTTATTATTTCGGAGGATAAAAAAGAATCCGGTTTCGATGATCCAAAAACTATTGAAGGATTGCAGTTATATCATGATTTAATTCATGTGCATGGAGTATCACCAACACATGCCCAAATGGAAACAACTACTGCAACTAGTATGTTTGAGTCCGGGAAGGTAGCTATGATGTTCCAAGCGTCCTATATGATTCCACAGTTTAAATCTAACGAATATACATTAGAAAACGTAGATGTTACAGTTCTTCCGATAATGAATAAACGTTCGAATGTTATTCACGGTCTAGGGAATGTTATCGCATCAAATTCAGATAATAAGGACGCTGCATGGAAATTTGTCAAATTTTTAAGTTCTGAAAAAGCAGCAACTATGCAAGCTGAAGCAGGCATTATACCGGCTTATGAAGGCACACAAAAAGCATGGGTTGAGGCAACACCTGAGTTTAATCTTCAAGCATTTTTAGATATGGCCGAGGTTTCTGAACCTTATCCAGTTTCTAAGGATACTTCAAAGTGGGCAACAATTATTCAAGATAATATTGCAAAGGCATGGACCGGACAACTTACTGTTGAAGAAGCAAGTGAGATTATAAATGAGGAGATGGAAAGAATTTTGGCGAATGAATAGGAAATCTATGCATAATTGCTGAACTTACTAGAGGTGATTATAGTTGAAGGACAAAAAAAGCAAGCGACATACTTCGAAAATAAGTAGTAAGCATAGCAAAGACATATTTTGGGGGTACCTATTCATTGCCCCAACCTTGATAGGGTTATTAATCTTTTATATACTTCCAGTTTTTCAAACATTATTCTATAGTTTTAATGACTGGGGAGACTTTGGTAATTATTCTTGGACAGGCATAGATAATTATAAAGAGACGGTAAATGACCCAGAAGTATGGCAGACCTTTAAAAATACGATAATTTATGCTTTTACTATGGTTCCACTCAGTATAGCTGTATCTATTGTAGTTGCCGTGTTGTTAAATCAAAAAATAAAGGGATTAACATTTTATAGAACATTATATTTCTTACCTGTAGTTACAATGCCAGCTGCAATCGGTATGATTTGGATGTGGTTGTATAACTCTGATTACGGTATTATCAATCACATGTTATCCAAGTTCTCCATCAATGGACCTGATTGGTTAACAGATCCAAATTGGGTATTAATTTCAATTATTATAGTTGGTGTTTGGACTTCCATTGGAACGAATATGGTAATTTTATTATCTGGATTACAAGGGATACCTAAATCACTATATGAAGCGGCATCACTTGATGGTGCAGGACCTCTATACACCTTTTTTCGTATTACAGTTCCACTATTAAGTCCAACTATTTTCTTTGTGGCGGTTATTTCCTTTATTTCGGCATTCCAGGTGTTTGATGTTATTTTCATGATGATTAGTCCAACCAACCCTGCTATTGATAATGCTCAATCTGTTATTTACTTGTTCTATCATTACGCTTTTGTTATTGGTGAGAAAGGATATGCTGCAGCAATAGCAATGGTTCTATTTATCCTCATATTGGTACTTACTATTATTCAGTTTAGATTACAAAATAAGTGGGTCCACTATGAATAGAAAAAAGGTGATACAAATTGGAGATTAATAATCGTAGTAGAAAACTAATTATACACCTTATTTTAATTTTGGGAGCTGCGGTGATGGTCGGACCGTTTCTATGGATGATCTTAACCTCCTTGAAAACGGTAGGAGAAGCATCGTTAGTTCCTCCTAAAATATTCCCTGATGTTGCACAATGGGGAAATTATAAAGAGATATTTGATTCGTTTCCGTTTGCGGGATTCTACTGGAATACATTTATTACAACGGTATTAAAAACAGTAGGACAACTATTTTTATGCTCGTTAGCGGCATATGCGTTTGCTAGAATTAAATTTCCAGGTAGAAACTTTTTCTTTATACTGTATCTTTCGGTTTTAATGATACCACCGCAAGCTTTCCTAATACCGCAGTATCAAATTATTGCAAATTTAGGATTGCTAAACACTTTAACGGCGTTAGTGCTACCCGGATTATTTAGTGCGTTTGGTACGTTTTTATTAAGACAATTTTTCATGACAATACCAGATGAATTAGAAGAAGCGGCAAAGTTAGATGGATGTAATCACTTTCAAATTTATTGGAAAATCATGCTTCCACTTGCTAAACCAGGCTTAATTGCCTTAGCAATATTCACTGTACTTTGGGCTTGGAATGATTTCTTATGGCCGCTAATTGTTAATAGTTCACCAGAAAAAATGCCATTATCTGCAGGATTAGCATCATTACAGGGGCAATATAGTACGAACTATCCTTTATTGATGGCAGGTACATTCTTGGCATCTTGGCCATTAATCGTCATATTTATTTTCTTCCAAAAGTCATTTGTAGAAGGTATTGCTTTAAGTGGTAGGAAGGGATAAAATATCCCACCTTATTAAATTAAATCTACGAAACTGAGGAGATGTATGTATGCAACCAAAAACTGCAGTTATTATTGGGGCTGGAGATCGTGGCGCAAGAGCATATGCTCCTTATGCGTTAGACTATCCTAATGAATTGAAAATTGTAGCTGTCGCAGAACCTAATAAGGAGAGGAGGGAGAGGGTGTGTCAATCACATCTAATCTCACCTGAAAATTCCTTTTCAAATTGGGATAACTTATTAGAAAAAGATAAGCTGGCAGATATCGCGATTATTTGTACAATGGACCAAGAACATTTTAAACCAACGATGAAAGCATTAGAATTAGGGTATCACGTATTATTAGAGAAACCCATGTCCCCAGAACCATTAGAGTGTGTTGAGATGGAGCGGGCTGCTAAAAAATATAATCGTCAGTTAACGATTTGTCATGTTTTACGATATACAGAATTTTGGTCCACTATAAAGAAGGTAATTGATGAAGGAATGATAGGGGATATTGCATCAATTCAGTTAAATGAAAATGTGGAGATTATGCATATGTCCCATAGTTTTGTACGTGGGAACTGGCGTAATAAAGAATTATCCAGCCCGATGATTTTACAGAAATCTTGTCATGACATGGATATCATTAGTTATGTGTTAGGAGAGAAATGTGAGCGTATCAGTTCTTACGGTTCCTTAATGCATTTCAAAAAAGAGAATGCTCCTATTGGTGCACCTGAAAGATGCTTAGATGGTTGTCCTGCTGAATTAGAATGTCCATTCCATGCTGGTCGTTATTATTTAGGTGAAGGTCGAGGATGGGCAAGAAAATTTACGGAAGATGACTCTAATGAAGGGATTATAAATGCTCTTCATACTACTAACTATGGAAAATGTGTATATCAATTGGATAATAACGTTGTTGACCACCAAGTTGTGAACATGGAATTTGAGAGTGGTGCCACTGCCACATTTAGTATGTCAGGATTTACCCGCGAACAAACTAGAATCGTTCAAATCATGGGAACAAAAGGTGAGATTCGAGGAAATATGGAGGAAAATAGCATTTCTATCTTTGATTTTCTTACTAGACATGAATCAATCGTTAAGTTCGACAAACCGGTTGGCGGCCATGGTGGTGGTGATAGAGCCATTGTTCGCACCTTTTTAAAGGATATTGATAAGGAACAACATGAAAGTAAATCATCAGCTAGTGATTCGTTAAGAAGTCATCTTATGGCATTTGCTGCAGAGGAATCTAGATTGCAAAAGGGTCGCTCTGTTAATCTAAACGAGTATTATGATAGTCTTGCTAAAACTGGACAGTGAGTAAAAATTCCTATAATGGTAAGAGGCCAATCAATCATCTTCAAACTCAGGTATTCTTACTTTAAACGAATTATTTGAGTTATGGTTAAATGTGGGTTTCGCTGGAGAAAATAGATTTACGTATATGAATAAATTGCTATATTGGGTTGTTTTTTGAATATCCCGGTATGAGCTTTTCACTGTCTAGTACTGAAGAACTGAAAAAAATTTTGAGGAGCTATATATTGTGGCGACGATAAAGGATATAGCGAAAAAAGCTAACGTGTCACCTGCAACTGTATCTAGGGTTCTAAATTACGATAAAACACTATCCGTTACTGATGAAACAAAAAGAAGGATATTTGAAATTGCAGAGGATCTTTCCTATAGAAAAAAGCCTATAAAGAAACATAGTGGGAAGAAGATTGCCATCATACACTGGTATACAGAGACAGAGGAATTAAATGACTTATATTATTTGTCTATTCGATTAGGTATTGAACATAGGTGCAAGGAAATTAATATAGAGCCTGTGTTATACTTTTTTGACAATCTGAATGAAATTAACCCGATGGATATTGAAGGCATTATTGCCGTTGGTAAATTCAGTGGTCAACAGATTACAGAAATGATTGGTATTAATCAAAATATATTATTTGTAGATTATTGTCCGGATGAGGAAAAATATGATTCAGTAGTTATTGATTTTGTGAGGGCAACAAAAAAAATTATTGATTTCTTTATAGAAACCGGACATAAAAATATTGGCTTTGTTGGGGGTAGAGAAATACTACAGGGAGAGAGTAAGCCTTTATTGGATTTACGAGAAAAAACATTTATAAATTATATGAAAGAAAAGAAATTGTTTAAGGATGAGTTCGTGTATATAAGTGACTTTTCTGTAGATGAAGGATATGAATTAATGAAAAAGGCAATCGAAGAGTTAGGAGAAAATCTACCAACTGCTTTTTTTGTTAGTAGTGATGTAATGGCAATTGGTAGTTTAAGAGCACTCCATGAGGGAAATATAAAAATTCCTGAGAGGGTAAGTATTATTGGTATTAATGATATATCTGTATCTAAATACATGTATCCACCTTTAAGTACTGTAAAAGTATATACAGAATTAATGGGTGAAACAGCTGTAAATACTTTGATGGAACGATTAGAGGGGAGAACTATTGCTAAAAAAATATTTATATCTACTAAGCTAGTAATCCGAAAAAGTGTCCTTATGAAATAAGAAAATAATCCCCCACGCTATTTAATGTTTAATCTAAAATCCCATATAACTGTCAATAGTGAAGAGCCGACAATAATTACAAACCTATGAGACTTATCTTAAGGGTTCCTAATTGGGAAAAATATTTAATACTAAGATTCTAGGGCTAGGTCGCACTTGCATTTTGCGGCCCTTTTTAATATTTAACAATTGGTAATGACCACTTTGTTGTAAAGTGAATTAATAAATGTAGAAACAAGTGCTTGAAATAGAAAAACAACTACGTTCAACATTTTTTGCTAGAATATGATTATAAGTGAGTTAGAAAAAATATAAAGGGAACCTTTACATTTGTGTTTTTGTGTTTTATACTTGATTTAAGTGGTAATGACCACGCTGGAGGTGACAACTGATAAAGTGGATAAAACAAGTAAGGTTCCATTATATTTACAATTAATGGAGGAAATCATAAAGAAAATTGAAAACAAGGTATATCATGTTGAACAAAAGCTACCACCTGAACGCGAACTGTGTGATATCTATGGCCTAAGCAGAATTACTGTTAGACAAGCTTTGCAGGAGCTTGAGCGTGAAGGTTATATCTATAAACTTCATGGTAAAGGAACTTTTGTAGCATCGAAAACCTATAACCAAAACCTTGTTAATCTCTATAGTTTTACAGAAGAAATGAAAAAGATGGGAAAAGAACCATCTACTAAGGTACTATCATTTTCGGAAATCGAAATAGAAGAGCATTTAGCAAATCAGTTGAATTTAGAGACAAATGAGGAAGTGTTCCAAGTTACTCGGCTACGTTTGGCTGATGATGAACCGTTAATGTATGAAACCACTTACCTTCCTAAAAAACATTTTCCGGATCTTACAGCAACTGATTTAGTTGAACAACCGATGTATGATGTTTTTAAGGAAAATTACCAGATTGTCGTCTCTAGGGCAGTTGAAACATTTTCAGCTACTTTAATAAGAGAAAAGGAAGCCAAACTATTAAATACTAAAAAAAATCAAGCTGCTATCCTATTAAAACGATATGCTTATTTTAATGATAAGCTAATTGAGTACACGGTTAGTGTTGCTCGAGGCGATAAATTCGCCTACACAGTTGAATTAAATGATTAAAAACTCTATTAATCTCTAATTTCTATGTTTACATTAATAGAGTTTACTTAATATCAAAATGGTTATGATGACATAACCAAAGATAAGAGAGGATGGTATTTCTTGTTTAATTTAAATGAAGAAGCATTACATGAATTGAAAGCGGCTCACACTTCGAAAGAAATTTATCAACAACCTGTTGTTTGGAAGGGATTTGTTGAAAGTTTGACAGAAAGAAAGGATGAACTAAGAGGATTTGTTCAATCCATTTATGATAAGCATGGGCAAGTTCGAGTGATTTTTACAGGAGCAGGAACTTCGGCTTTTGCTGGAGATACGTTGGTTCCGATTTTAAGGGATCAACATAAAGAGAGGATTCTTTTTGAGGCTATTGCCACAACGGATATCGTTTCTAATCCAGAGCAATTTTTATTTAAAGAATTTCCTACTATTCTAGTATCTTTTGCGCGTTCAGGTAACAGTCCAGAAAGTATGGCAGCAGTTAAGCTAGGGGAACAAATAGTTAAGGACTTCTATCAGGTAAATATTACTTGTAATAAAGATGGACAATTAGCTCAGAACAGTAAAAATAATGCTAACAGCCTAGTTATTCTTACTCCAGAAGAAGCTCATGATCGAGGATTTGCGATGACAAGTAGTTATACTAGTATGATGATTGCTGCATATATCCTATTTGCTAATGAAGAGTTTGATTCCAAGGTTGTAGGAAATGCCGAAAACTTTGTTAATCATGTTACCGCTACAGTTGAACAGATTATAGATTTTGATTTCGATAGAATTGTTTATCTTGGTTCTGGTTCTCTTGGTCAATTAGCTCATGAAGCTGCGCTAAAAATGCTTGAATTAACAGCGGGTAAAGTTGTTGCCATTCATGAATCATCTCTAGGATTCCGACATGGTCCAAAATCAATTTTAACGGATAAATCAGTAGTGACTTTATTTATGTCATCTGATCCTTACACCCGCAAATATGATTTTGATATTTTACAAGAATTAGTTACGGACGGAAAAGTTAAAGTAGTAGCACTTACTGAATCAAAAGATGAAGAAGTAGAAAAGTTAGCTGACTGGACTATTTCAGTAAATGAAACCAGTGACAAATTTACAAATGATTTTTCACTAGCATTACTTTATGTTATCTTCGCACAAGTATTATCCCTTAAAAAGTCTATTCAGTTAGGGATTACACCGGATAATCCTAGTCCAGATGGATTGGTTAACCGAGTAGTTAAGGGAGTAACAATTTACGAAAAATAGTAAATGAAATTATAAAGATAGACAGTCAAAAGTTTTTATAGCAATTTGTTGATGTTTAAAATAATCGAAAACTAGCAATTTGTTGATATCCTAAAGGTTTGTGAAAAAACTGAATGCAGAATCAAAAATGACTAATTGGGTTATATGAACAGTATATCTTTTTTCTAGTGATTGACCAAATTAGGCTAAAATTTTTTGATTCTATTTTATATAATTTTGATACCAGATTCCCGAGACAATTTAGGGGAGTTTCCTGTAGTGGTGAAGGATGGCATGGCCAGAACGGAGACCGGTTCTAATACCTTACAATTAATTAATGGTGTTAAGAATTTAATGGGTTGGTCGGATGATCCACTTTATAAAGTATGGCACCGTGCTTCTTTATCACCTGCTGAGAGCCTTGGAAAAGCAGATAAACTTGGTAGCATTGAAACTAATAAACTGGCAGATTATGTCGTGTTAGACAGTAATTTGGATGTAACAGCTACTGCAAGTTAATGGTGTAATTAAATATCAAAAAGAAGATTGATTCATCGCTTTAAAAGAGGAGAATAATAGATGATATTAAGTGTAACTTTAAACCCATCGGTGGATATTTCATATGAAATACCAAGCTTTAAATTGGATGAATCCAATCGAACAAATGAAGTTCGGAAGACAGCTGGAGGCAAAGGATTAAACGTCACTCGGGTTTCCCATCTTTTAGGAGCCGAAGTACAGGCAACTGGGATATTAGGAGGAACCATTGGTCAGTTTATTGAAAATCAGCTAAATCAACATTCTATAAAACATAACTTTTATAAAATTGATCAAGAATCTCGTAATTGTATAGCAATTTTACATGATGGGAATCAAACTGAAGTCTTGGAGCCAGGTCCAACTCTTACTACTGAAATAGCGGAAGGCTTTGAGACTCATTTTTCACGGTTGTTAGAACTAGGTACTAATGTAGTAACAATATCGGGAAGTTTGCCAAAGGGAATAAGTACGGACTATTATGCGGGACTCATTGCCCGTGCAAATCGATTTGGCATTCCTGTTGTTTTAGATACAAGTGGTCAGGCTTTACATGCTGTATTGAGCAATTCAGCGCGACCTACAATAATCAAGCCAAATCTATCAGAACTCAAACAATTATTAGCAGAATCAGTAACTACAGATGTAGATGTATTAAAAAAGGCATTAGCGAATCCTTTATTCCATGATATAGAAACGATTGTAGTTACATTAGGAAAAGACGGGGCATTTGTGAAGCATCAAGGAGACTATTATACAGTTTCTATCCCAGTGGTTAAAGCAGTTAATCCAGTTGGTTCTGGTGATGCAACAGTAGCCGGAATGGCCAAAGCCTTAAGTGAGAAACATTCTATTGAAAGTATTGTAAAAAGTGGTATGGCTGCAGGGGTATTAAATGCAATGGAAAAACAAACTGGTTATGTTCAAGCTTCTAATTTTGATCAATATTATAGCATGATTACGATGACTAAACATTAAAGGAGTTTTTAAACATGACAAAACTAACGGCAAGGAAAACAGAACTGCTTAAGAAACTATCAAATTCTAATGGAGTTATTAGTGCACTTGCAATTGATCAAAGAGGTTCATTGAAAAAAATGATGGCTAATTCTGATATAGAAAATGTAGAAGAAGCACTTACAGCGTTTAAAGTTCATATCTCAAAAGAGTTAACTCCATATTCTTCTTCTATTTTACTAGATCCAGAGTATGGTTGGGACGCCGCTGCAGTGCGCGATGAGGATACGGGTCTTTTAGTTGCTTATGAAGAAACCGGATATGATGCAACAGAACGTGGACGTTTACCCGATTTATTACCTCTATGGTCAGTAAAACGTCTAAAGGAAAAAGGTGCAGACGCTGTTAAGTTTCTACTTTACTATGATGTTGATGAATCTTCAGAGATTAATGAGCAGAAACATGCATTTGTTGAAAGAATTGGTTCAGAATGTGTTGCTGAAGAAATACCATTTTTCCTGGAAATCTTATCTTACGATGCTGAAGTTAGCGATGTTAAAGGTGAGGCTTATGCAAAAGTAAAACCACGAAAAGTAAATGAGGCGATGAAGGTGTTTTCGGATGATCGCTTTAATGTGGATGTGCTAAAAGTCGAAGTCCCAGTAAATATGGCATTTGTTGAAGGGTATACGGATGGAACAGTAGTATATACGAAGGAAGAGGCTAGCGATTACTTTAAACAGCAAAGTGAAATAAGTGATATTCCATTTATTTACCTAAGTGCAGGAGTATCTGCCGAACTTTTTCAAGAAACACTAATATTTGCAAAAGAGGCTGGTTCTAAATTTAATGGCGTATTATGTGGACGAGCAACATGGAAAGATAGTGTAAACGTATTTTCGGAACATGGTAGTGAGAAAGCCATAGATTGGTTACAATCACAAGGAAGAAAAAATATTGAGGAATTAAACGAAGTTATTGATAAAACGGCTACTCCTTGGTGGTAGAGGAAACGTAGTAGGACTTTTGATGAGCCCAATAAAAGACGATAATAACGAATAAAAAGTCTTGTTGGGAAAACACTTTATTCTAAAACAGAGGATTGCAGATGCAATCCTCCGTTTTTTCGTGCGCCCGGCATGGGCTATAACTTGGTGGTGAAAGTCCACTACAGGCTTGGCAGTAGGAACTGTTAGCGAATGGCAAGTGTGTCCTCTGTGAGGAGGAATCTAAAGGAAGCCGGACGCAAAATCCCGAACTGACGAACAGAAACTGTATACAAGGCTGAATTGGAATGGATAAGTTTGCGAAACAAAACGAAATCCAATACTGCACGAATTCCATACAGTAAATACAGCAGTTACATGGGAGGAAGGTTATAGCTCTTACCCGGGGAGGTCTCACGGACAGGCAAATAGCTGCCTGGTTGAAAAAGATTTATCGTGAGAAGTCAGCAGGATCCATAGTAGTTTCCAACAGGAAACGAAGGGTGAAACAATCTTAAATCTTGGAAAACAAGGAGGTGCAGACATCGCCCGCCTAAACACAGAAAATCATCGTGGCACTTGCCAGAGAGATGACTACCCATGGAGAGATACGTTGGAAACGGAAGGGTAAATGGGAGAGTGTAGGGATGTCGCATGGATATGGAGAAACAAGATGGTATCAACTTAATTGGAAAAGTAACTTCGGACGATAATCTTTGGAGGGCATATAAGAGAGTGTATGCCAATAAAGGTGCACCGGGAGTAGATGGGATTACGGTAAATGAACTTGAAAGCCACATGCTTAAATACTATGAACCACTGAAACAAAAGCTGAAAGATGGTACATATCAACCTCAACCAGTAAAGAGGGTAGCCATTCCAAAAGCTGATGGTTCAAAAAGATTTCTAGGAATTCCTAGTGTTTTGGATCGCGTTGTTCAACAAGCAATCCTTCAAGTTATTGACCCAATCATCGACCCTCAATTCTCGGAAAATAGCTTTGGATTCCGTAAAGGAAGAAATCAGCACCAAGCAATAGAAAGAGCCAAGGAATATTATCAAGAAGGTTACAAAGTCGTTGTTGATTGTGATTTGAAAAGTTACTTTGACACAATACACCACCAACGCATAAGAGCATACCTTGAATATTTTATCAAAGATAAAATTGTACTGAAATTAGTATGGAGCTTCTTACGTTCAGGTATCCTGGATAAGGATATCTATATTGAAACCACGGAAGGCGCCCCGCAAGGTGGCCCACTATCTCCAATTTTAGCTAACGTCTATTTAAATATGTTGGACAGAGAATTGGAAAGACGAGGACATCGCTTCGTTAGATTCGCAGATGATTTCGTCATTTACGTTAAAAGCAGGCGTGCTGGTGAAAGAGTGATGGAGAGTATAACCGAGTTTGTAGAAAAAGATTTGGGACTTACCATTAATCAAAAGAAAAGTAAGGTAAGTGGTGCGACAACAGCTACATTCCTTGGATTTAACATACAGAACCTAATGGGAAAGTAAATTGCCGACCTAGCAGGTCGGCAAAACGAAAATTCAAAGAGAAGCTAAAGAAATTAACCAGTCGGAAACAACCGGGAACATTCCATGAAATAATTACAAAGATAAATCAAACGACCGTAGGATGGATTAACTACTACGGCATTTCAAATATGAAGACATTCATAAAAGAAATCCAACAATGGCTACATCACCGATTAAGACAACTAATATGGAAACGATGGAAACGCGTAAGAACGAGGTATAAGATGCTTCGTAAATACGGAATCAGCCATGAAAATGCAATGAGATTAGCCAATACTCGCAAAGGATACTGGCGTGCATCCAAGAATGGCATCATTCACCGTGCCATAACAGAAAAAAAACTCACAAAGTGGGGACTAAAAGATTTGTCCACACTTTATGAGCTACGATACTTAAAAGGTTGAACCGCCGTATACGGAACCGTACGTACGGTGGTGTGAGAGGTCGACTAGCCAATTAATGGCTAGTCATCTACTCGATTTATGAAGGTGGGATTAGTACAATTCCACCAGCTTGTAATTTACTTCTTAGACTCTTCACTTGCAGCCTTTTTCTATAAATTCTTTATATAAGAGTAACTACGAAATGGAACCTTGTTCCACGACTAGTAAGACAGTAAGATCGCCCCTTGAATTTCCTAAACCATTAAAGATGCTTCAATAAGATGGGGTCTTTTTGGTTTGGGACACGAGGAACGGTTCAAGAAGTCATTTAAAATTAAATTCCAAATCCTAATGAGAATAACGCTATCGCAAGAATGACTGCAATTAGTGGTACGAGAACGACTACACAGAAGAACGCTGGGTATGCACTCTTATGCGTCTCACCGGAAATGGCTCGGATTGTAGTTACCGTGTACCCGCCATGCGGTAAGGAATCTAATGTTCCTGAGGAAAGTGAAACGGTTCTGTGTAGTGCTTCAGCACTCACACCCATATCCAAATAGTGTGGGCCTAAAATAGGTAATGCAATTGTTTAGCCGCCAGATGAAGAACCTGTTAAACCAGCAATTACAATAACTGCAATAGCCCCGCCAATTAATGGATTACCTGGAATGCTCGTCATATAATCAACAGCAGTTTCAAATGCTGGTGTAACCTTGGCAACTCCACCGAACCCAACAACAGCAGCTGTATTCCCAATTGCGACTAAGGCACCTGTAGTGCCTTCCCCAACTGCTTTCCAAAAATCTCTGAAGTATTTTCTATTGAATAACCATGTTGTAATGATCCCGCTGAGCAAAGCTAAGATCAGCGCAGATTGCTGCAGAGAATCATGAAAAATAAAGGATACAATTAGAACAGATAATAAAGGAATTAAACTTATGAAAGGATGAGGTATACTTGTTCTTACCTCTTTATTATCTGATTCTCTTTCAATAAAGTATTCTCCGTTTTTAACTGCCCTGCGAATGATTTTCATTAACCACCAGTATCCAAAGATAAAAATGAAAATAGCAACGACTAAACTGACTTCCCATCCAGCATATGGATTTGTGCCTAGATAAGGGATGGGAATCCAGTTTTGAATTTCTGGTGACCCAGCAGATGTCATAGTAAATGTTGTTGAGCCAAAAGCGAGTGCTGCAGGAATAAATCTTCTCGGTAAATTTGCTTCCTTAAATAAGCTAACAGCCATAGGATATACTGCAAAGGCAACAACAAAAAGACTAACTCCGCCATATGTTAAAACTGCACAGGCAAGGACAACAGCAAGTACAGCATTTTTCATACCTATTTTAGAAATGATCCAGTTTGAAACACTATCTGCGGCACCGCTATCTTCCATTACTTTACCAAAAATTGCACCTGCTAAAAACATAAGGTACCATGATGTAATGAAGCCTGCGAAACCATCCATATAGCTTGTAACAAAGTCCATCTGACCTTCTCCAGCTAATTGAGGGAATAATGGTAAACCGTTAAGTAACGCAACAAAAACTGCAGAAAGTGGAGCCACAACAAGGAGGTTCATTCCTCTCATTACTAAAACAGTTAATAGAATTAAACCACCAATTAACCCGACCATGCTAATCATATATGCCACCTACCTACATCGAGAATTAAAATAAACATCATTTTTTCCCGTATTTGCGAACACGCAGTAATGCCTGTTCCGCGTGACCAGCAAAGTTTTCTAGTTGGCAAAGTCGTGCAGCATACTCACCGATATTTGCGCTTTGTTCCTCTGATGTAACTTTTTGGTATGTAACGGTTTTAAGGAATTTACCTACCCACAGACCGCCAGTATATCTTGCGGCTCCTTTTGTCGGCAAAGTGTGGTTTGTCCCAATCACTTTATCACCATACGCAACGTTTGTTTCTGGACCCAAGAATAAGCAGCCATAGTTCGTCATGTTCTCTAGGAAGTAATCAGGATTTTTGGTTAAAATCTCCACGTGTTCAAATGCGAGGCGATCGGCTTCTTTAAGTGCTTCTTTCTCATCTTTAACAAGAATGATTTGACCGTAATCTTCCCAGGAAGCACTGGCCACATCAGCCGTGGGTAATACCTTCAATTGACGTTCAATTTCTTTAACTGTTTCTTCAGCAATTTCACGAGAAGTGGTAATTAATGCTCCTGGTGAAGTTGGTCCATGCTCGCCTTGACCAAGGATATCCGTCGCAATCATTTCTGGATCACTTGTTTCATCTGCAACAACCAATGTTTCCGTTGGACCTGCGAATAAGTCGATACCGACGCGGCCAAATAGCTGACGTTTCGTTTCTGCAACAAATGCGTTTCCTGGTCCAACAATCATATCTACAGCATCAATTGTTTCTGTACCAATTGCCATCCCAGCCATTGCTTGGATCCCGCCAAGAATGTAAATTTCATCTGCTCCAGCTTGATGCATTGCATATACTGTTGCAGCGGGTATTTCTCCATTGATTGGTGGTGTACACGCGATGACACGTTTTACACCAGCAACTTTAGCTGTTAAAACACTCATATGTGCAGATGCAACCATTGGATAACGACCACCCGGAACATAACAGCCTACACTGTTTACAGGAATATTTTTATGCCCGAGAATAACACCAGGCATGGTTTCTTCTTCAACGTCTTTCATCGATGCTCTTTGGATTTCAGCAAACTGGCGAATATTATTTTGTGCAAATTCTATATCCTTTGCGGTTTGTTCAGGGATAGAAGCACATATTTTTTTAATTTGTTCATCTGAGAGACGAAAGCTTTCTGGACTCCAGTTATCGAACTTTTCGGAGAGACTACGAATTGCTTTATCGCCATCTTCCTCAATCATTTGAATTGTAGACCGAACAATCTCGGAAACCTTAGCATCATCTTTCTGAATATCCTCTTTTACTCTACCTTCTTTTAAATAAATTGCCACTTAAATTCTCTCCCATTTATTTTTTGAATACGTATGCAAAGATGAATCTAATCATACTTAGCTCCCCCAACTTATGTAGCTAGCAATTTGCATACGTATGCAAACTTACTAAAAAATAAAAGACTATTAAGAAATAGTCTTAAAAAGATATTACTAGAAAACGGTTTCATCTGTCAAGGTGAATTAAACATTTTATTTTAATTAGTTGTTTTACGATGGACGAAACTTCCTTTTAGTTTTAAGGTTTGCACCTTATCATTTTGGTTGCTGTTTATAAGCAAATTAATTGTTTCGTTGACCATTTCTTCAATTGGTTGTACCCAGGTAGAAAGCATATATGAAGGCCAGGCAGCCATTTTTATATTATCAAATCCAATTACAATGGTTTCGTCAGGAACAGAAATATTATTTTCTTTTAAAGCATCCAGTGCACCGATGGCTGTTATATCATTTGCACCGAAAATGGCTTCAGGACAATGACCGTTCGCAATCAATTTCTTTGTTTGGTGGAAGGCCTCTTCATAAGTATAATTACCTTCTAGAATTGTTATATCAATATTTTTAGCTCGGAAGAAATCGGTAAAGCCTTTTTGTCTCTCCTGGTTAGTGGAAGTATTCTTCTTTCCAGTAATATAAACAATATCTCGTATTCCTTTGTTGTAAAGATAGGAGGCGATTTCCTTTGAAGCAGTGATATTGTCGCAAGAAACAGAATTACAAGGTATATTTTTATCATATCGGTTAAATAGAGTAATTGGAATGTTACTATGATGAATTTTAGAAACGAGCTTCGAGGAGATCACAGCATCTGTAACAATGATTCCTTCCACATTGTATTCCAGGAAATAATTAAGCTCTTCTTGCTGAATTTCCTCATTCTCTGTATATAAAAATAAGATATTATAACCTTTCGCTCGTAATTTTTGAGAAAACATAC
This sequence comes from Oceanobacillus sp. HCA-5259, assembly GCF_037892815.1. Classification (NCBI taxonomy): domain Bacteria; kingdom Bacillati; phylum Bacillota; class Bacilli; order Caryophanales; family Bacillaceae; genus Oceanobacillus; species Oceanobacillus sp. HCA-5259. The sequence goes on from NZ_JBBKBV010000013.1 coordinate 63,852, forward strand.
CTAATACTTCATGATAGAAGGGGTTTTGAATATCCTTCATTGCTAATCCAACCATATTTGTCTTTTGTTTAGTCAAGCCTCTAGCCAGTGCATTTGGACGATAATTTAATTCATTCGCTGCTTTTAATACTCGTTTTCTAGTTTTTTCAGCAACACTGGCACCAGGAGTGAAAACACGTGAAACTGTAGATTGTGAAACATTTGCGAGATGCGCCACATCCCAAGCCGAAACAACCTTCTTTTCCATAAAAAATGCTCCATTTCAATAATATAATAGGTAATTATTATATTAGCACAAGTGAGACGAGAGGGGAGACAAAGTTATGTAACAAGCCAATTATTATTCGGGAGGAAAGCTAATGGATAACATTAAAGTTAGAGAAAAGATTGATACAGATATTAAAAGGTTTGGAAAGAAGATTTGAGGATTGACTATGATAAAAGTTATCTCTAAAAAGAAGATTCACTGCTAAGTAGGATTTTAGATGCACTGGATAGTGATGTGTATACATTTTTTTACGCATAGCAGTGCACAAGATTTTGGTGAATTTATACAGTTTTATAAGAGTTTTACTTTGGAGTTAGTCCATTGAGACATTCATTTGAGTTGCGCTACCAAGATATAGAGGCGGGGTGAACGTCAATTTTCCAATGTCAAAATTATCCCCTTGACTCGATGAATTCTGGGTGTTATCCATACTCTTTCCGAGGAGCCCCTTTATTTCCATTTTTGTTTATTTGTTGCATTTAATTTCGCAATTTAGGAGAAAAAAGTTTTCTCAAGTTTTAAAAAGAAAGCTTTTTTCTTGCGTGCCCGGCATGTCCAATAACTGGTGAGATTCCTTTACAGCTACAGGCTTGGCTGTAGAAACTGTGGATAAAGTCTATCAAGTCGGGCGAAAGTAGACAAGGACAAGTATCTAGCTTTTGATAAAATTTGACAAAAGTTAATAAAAATGACCAGGCACTAATAACTATATGGAAAACCTTCTTTATTCCTTATGCTAGTTGTCGAAACTAGTAAATTAGAATCAATTTTTCGAAAACTGTATACTATTCTGTAAAATCTGCTATAATTTTATTCAGCAAATGTTATAAAAATACATCTATGAACCTAAAACGAGAAGATTGGGGGTGAATAGTGTTTTTTTTGTGTCAAAATACATACGTCATCTTGTCATTTGGCCGCTTTTATCGTTTATTAGTGATATTTGGAAAGCAATAGCTTTTTCTGTTGCTGAAGAGACGTATGGTACTGCAGCAAGAGCTACTTAACATAATAGATGGGGAAATGATAGAAAATTTTAGGAGGAGTACAAATGGATATCAAGAAAAAGTTAGGGATGGCGGCGATGTCCGCTGTATTGGGGATTACACTCATTGCTGGAGGGACTTTTGCTTATTTCAGTTCAACGGAAGTAACAAACAATACATTTGCCGCGGGTACATTGGATCTATCAGTAAATCCATCAACAATTGTTGAGGTTGAAAACTTAGCACCTGGTGATTCAATAATTCGCAGTTTTGAACTAGTAAACAACGGTAGTCTAGATATTGAAAAGGTTACACTGGAAACGGACTATACGGTGCATGACGCACATAATAACAATACCGAGGATTTTGCAAACCATATCGAAGTTGAATTTTTATACAATGTGGATAAATTGGATGAGGTTATTTATCGAACTACTTTAGCAGAATTAAAAGAAATGACACCAGATGCTATCAACCAACATATTTTTTATCCAGCTCTCGGTGAAAAAGGATTGCCAGTTAATTCATTGGATGATTTCGTAGTTAAATTTAATTTTGTTGATAATGGTGGAGACCAAAACCAGTTCCAGGGTGATTCCTTAGATTTAAAATGGACGTTCGTTGCGACTCAAAACCCAGGAAGCCAAAAATAATCTAGCAATCTATGAAATGTATTGTTTGCTGAAAATGTCTTGTTAATTTTATTTTGTTAAAGATTGGGGAGAGCAAGTTGAAATTAGTCAAAAAGTCATTCATTGTGACCGCTGCCTTGCTTTTGTTAAACACGCCAAACGTGTTAGCTGCACCCTCTGGACTGGATTCATTTCCCGATCCAGTAGATACCAATTCATGGACTTTACCAGAAGATATGGTATGGGATGACTACAAGTCAGTTCCTGGTATTAACTGGAATGAAGCATCAGGGGAACCGGAGCGTTTAATAAAGGGAGCCTTAGTACTTGTAGATTTTGCTGACCAAGATTTTGTTGCGAGTTTACCAGAAGGTTCGGATCTTGCTGGAAATCCAATCGGAATTGGAGACATTCCTCGAGAAGAGTTAGGTCAATTTTATGAGGATTTCTTAAACACTCCACAGCCGTTAAATAATTATCGGACCATTGATGAGTATTGGAAAGAAAACTCTTATGGTAAATGGGGGGTTGATCTAGATGCTTTTGGACCTTATCGTGTGGACGGGCGGGAGTTTCAATATGGTTTATCCTATGGAAACTCAATGCCACCAGGGTATCAGTCGCGAAATATACAGCGTGATGCATTAGATCTTGCTCAGGCAGACCTTGATGCATCAGGTGAAGAATATGATTTTATATTTATTCTTCACGCAGCCTACGATCAATCCGGTGTATGGCAGGAATTCGGAGAAATGATGTTCATGGACAGAGATGCTGTTACTGGCGAATTTGGTCCTCCTGCTGACCTGGAAATTTCGCAAAATTGGGCTTATACCCGTTATGTACCTTGGACTTCATGGTTTGCGGCAAAGTCCATCTGGTCCCATGCAAATATAAGGAACGGGATTTCCGTACAAGGGGAAAATGATGGAATGGGTACGTTCGCACATGAATTCGGGCACATCATGGAATTACTGGATAACTATAATAATCCTTATGGAGATCCAGTTTCACGCACTTATTCAGGTCCATGGGAGCTTATGAGTCGTGGAAGCTTTAATGGTCCGGGTGGTCCACATACGCGTTGGATGGTTATGCCAACACTTGGTGGCTCTGCACCTTCCCACCATATGCTGCGTAATAAGATCAAACAAGGCATTTTAGATGAAGATCAGTATCTAAACGTAGAGCGTGATGAGCTTGCTGAAACTGGTCCAATTTTTACAGACATTATTGCACGTGCTGTACCGATAGGAGAGGAATTTGGCCGGACTGGCATCCATGGCATCAATATCGAGATGGAGGACTTAACGCCACCGAACTCTCTGCGTGACGACTGGCGAGCAGATATGCAGCGTGGTGCTAAATGGTATGACAACTACACGATTGAAGTAGTTGATCGTGTTGGCTACGATTCCTTTACACCGGATTCAGGAGTATTGATGGCCAAAACTAAGAATGAAGAATCTGCACCAAACATCTGGGTAATCGATGCTAATGATGAAGATATTGAGCAAGTCGACTTCATTCGACCGGATGGTACAGAAGCTATGTATTCTCTCGGAGACTATCGTCAGTTAGCAGATGCTTTATTTAAGGCTGGAACAGGTGATGGGATAAACAGTGAGTACGTGGATGAGCATAACCGCCTGCATTTCTATATCTTAGATAAGAAGTATGATGAAGATGGCGTCATGTCCTATCGTGTCTCGGTACGTCATCTCGATGGAGCTGGCGACTTTGAACGCGGTGTGACTGCGGAAATTGGGGAAGCGGAGCGTGCTGTACCTGGTAAGATTGCAACTCACTACTTTAACGTGACAAATACTGGAGAAACAACCGATCTTTTCCGAATCCAAGCAGACACAGATGCTGGCTGGGAGACGAAAATTGAACAAAATGTGATAGAAGTCGAAGCTGGTGAAACAATTCAATTTCCAGTATACGTCCAAGTGCCTGAGGGGGTTGAAATTCCATCAACACTTACGGTTACCGCGACTTCTGAAACAGATTCTGAGCAAACAGTTACCGATGTTGACTACTTATTAAGCGACATTAGTGCTGCAAGTATCCACAAATTATTTGATCTGTTTAATGAGAACGGTGATGTTGATGAATCTGCAGCCCGTACTTTAAAAATACATTTAACTTCACTTGAACAATTTGAAGATGAGGGGAAAAATGACAAAGTTGCAAAACATGCAGAAGGGTTCCTTGTTCTTCTGAATCAATTTGCAGATAATGGTTTGCTGTCAGAAAAAGCATATCAGGCGTTAATAGATTATACAGAATATCTTGTAAGATAGAGAGATACCAATCGGGCTCGGGCATAACTGCTCATCGAGAAGCGTGATGTTATGTCCCAGCCTCATTTTTCAAAGGGTTAGCAAATGAAGGTGAGTGAATAAGATGTTTCATATTTTTAAAAAGGATGTAAAATTGATAAACATTGTGTTAAAAGTCTTTATTATTACTTATCTATTATTTATATGTGTTTATCATATTAACTTACCGACCTATGCTTATTTTTATCAAGAGCAAACAGTTGAAACAACATTTGCAGCTGAGATCACAGTCGAAGAGAAAAGCGATTCTGAGGATATAAATGATAATGATGAAGCGGCTACAGATGAAATGGCAGAAACAGAGGAGGAGGCTGTAGACAACGAAAAAAAAGAAGAACTAGCGGCAGAAGAGGAGACATCGGAAAACGCAGTGAATGAGATGCAAGAAGAGGAGCTAGATGAGGACGGGGAAATTGAAGAAAAAGATGTAAACGGAATAAATGAAGAAGTAATTGATGATGACCCATCAAACTAAAGTCGGAAGCTTAAAAAGATTCGAATCTGCATACCTGAGGTGATGATGTTGAAGCGGAAAAAGTGGTATAAATACTTAAATTTTATGGTATCCATGTTATTAACTGCTGTGTTAATTTTAACGATGGTCTTAGTGGTAAATTCAAAGATGTCGGAAGGAAATTCAACAATTTTGGGCTATCAAATTAATTCCGTTTTATCAGGGTCGATGGAACCTGGAATAAAAACCGGATCGATCATATTTGTTAAAACTGGAGGCGATACGACTCGGTTTCAAGAAGGCGATATTGTCACTTTTCTTACGGAAGAAGAAGTGTTGGTAACCCACCGGATAGAGGAAGTCGGTAGTGAGGGTCAAACGTATATAACAAAAGGAGATGCCAATGATGGTGTCGATCGTGAGCCTGTCCTCGCTGAAAATATTATCGGAGAATATACAGGAGTCACCGTTCCTTATGCCGGTTATGTTGTTAGCTTTGCGAATACGAAAGAAGGTGCAGCACTTCTGTTAATTCTTCCTGGATTGTTATTGATGCTTTATGCGTTTATAACGATTTGGCAAACTGTACGGATGTTGGATAAAACAAGAAAAGAAACATTAACAGATCCAAAAGTAACAGACTAGGGGAGTAGTGCACTTACTATTGCCCTTCTTTATGTTGCATGCTCGTCCATAAACTTTTGTGTTTGATGACGATCCTTTTAACTGAGGGATTTTACTAATTGCTATTCTTTTATCAATTTTAGTATAGGTTCATCCCCTTATCCGGGAAGTAAACTCATGCATATAGATAGTAGTTTTTGTTCATTTAGTATGAATAATCCAAACAATTAGTCGACAAAGGAGTCAATAAATGTTAGATTATATACAAGATTCCAACAATATGGAAATACATCTTGATATATTTGAAAGGGGGATAGACTTTTAGTTGGGACAGAATTGAGTAAGAAAAACTACAGAACGGAAAATAATTGACATCTATGAGCCTTTACTAAACGAATGGGAGGTGAGTAGACTTTTTTGTTGTAAAAAGAGTTATCCGTTATTTGGCTGGTCGTCCCACGTGTCATTTTAAGTATTATGGTTAAATCTCACGGAGTCCTCTTCACTATTGAATGATGGCGCTTTCTCAACTGTTTCAAACGATCATTTCCAAGATTGGCAAGTTAGTATTTAAGACTAGATTAGGTGGATGGAGTTATATCTATCGGATTGGAGTTGAAGATATGAAAAAACTCATACCATTTTTTTTATTAGTTTTAATTCTTCCAATGATTCTCGGTGCTAATATAGCAGAGGAGTCAACTGTTGAACCCCCGATGATTGTAGTAGAAGAAGGTATGACTCAACCGGTTTTTTCCAAAGAAGAAGCTATTGTTGAGAGAGTGTTTATCGAAACAGAGGTTGATAGTGATGGGGACGGAGAAAATGATCGGATTAGGGCTGACGTTATTCGACCAAAGGAAACGGAAGAAGGATTAAAAGTTCCTGTTATTTATGAAATAAGTCCTTATCGTGCAGGTCTGAATCCAATTGATTTTCACAATGTAGATGTAGAGTTGACCCCGATTAATCCTAACCCTATTGGTGGTAAGCCTTACGCCGCAGATTTGCCGGGGTATTATGATGACTATTTCTTGCCAAGAGGATATGCTGTCATTCTTGCTGAAAGTATTGGTAGCGGTATGTCCAATGGTTGCCCAACATCAGGGGATATGCAGGAAGTGCTAGCGACTAGAGCGGTAATCGATTGGTTGAATGGACGTGCTTCAGCTTTTGATGCAGACGGCGAAGAAATAACTGCTGATTGGTCGACGGGGAAAGTCGGTATGACAGGAGTTTCCTACAATGGGACCTTACCGAATGGGGTAGCTACAACAGGGGTTGAAGGATTAGAAACGATTGTTCCAATTGGTGCTATTAGTAGTTGGTATGACTACTACCGTTCAAACGGTGCGGTTGTTGCTCCAGGAGGCTACCAAGGGGAGGATGCAGATTCACTTGCGAGAGCGGTCCTAACTCGTAACAATCCTGAGGTTTGCCTTGATCTGATGAATCAAATTGAGGAGGAACAAGACCGAATAACAGGAGATTATAACGAATTTTGGAATGAGCGAAATTATTTAAATGGAGTAGAAAATATTAAAGCAAGTGTGTTTGTTGTGCATGGACTAAATGATTGGAATGTAAAGACTAAACAATTTACCCAGTGGTGGGAAGAACTTGAAAAGCATGATGTGCCAAGAAAGCTATGGATTCATCAGCACGGACATTCAAGCCCGTATAGCTTTAGAAATGAGGAATGGCTGATAACCCTGAACAAATGGTTCGATTACTGGCTCTATGATATTGAAAATGGAATTATGGACGAGCCTATGGTTGATAAACAGAAGGAAGACCGCAGCTGGGTGACAGAAAACGCATAGCCGCATGAGGACGTCCGAGATACAGCATTGTATCTTACTTCTGAGAGTACGGAGTCGGGGAATTTAAGTCACCGTCCTGTTAGTGATACAAATACTTCTTATCAAGTAATTGATGATTCGTCCATTAGAGCACAAACATTGGTGCAAAATCCATTGGAGGACATGGAGAATAGGCAAGCATATGTTACGCCTGAACTAACGAACGCTTACCGCATTAGTGGTACCCCGGTTGTTTCGGTTAAGGCGAGCATAGATCGCCCTGTAGCAAATCTTACCGCCTTACTCGTTGATTATAGACCGGATGAGAGTAGCCGGATCATTACACGTGGCTGGATGGATCCGCAAAACTTACAATCGGATTCACAATCTGTAGCCATAACACCGGATAAGCCATATACATTTACTTGGAATATGCAGCCTACAGATTATGATGTGGCAGAAGGACACCGAATCGGCCTAGTTCTTATATCCAGTGACTATGAGTATACGATTCGACCACAACCAGGAACAACTATATCGATATATCCAGAGCAAAGCTATTTATCATTGCCGCTCGTTGGTGATATTACGGAGGAGCCAACTAGTATAAAGCAAATAAAAGATCTTATTAACTATTATGAAGATGAAGGGTCAATCACTGATCCCACTGCAGTCCGTCAATTGCAAACACATTTGACAGCTGTCGAACTTTTTGAAGAAAAAGGTGAAACAAATAAGGCAAGTAAACATCTAGCTGGGTTTAAATTACTGTTGAACTACCATTCTGATCATATGACAAAAGAAGTTTTTGATATTTTGCAGCATGACGTTGATATATTGATAGATAAGAACTATTAGGTTGCTCTTTACTTTCTTGTTCAGCATCGCTATTACTCTTTGATAAGGTTCTATTAAAAATACAATTTGAGAGATGGGGATACTTAAGAACCCCCGTCGTCCGTGGAGGTTACTAATATGAAATTAGTAAAACGCTCATTTCTATTAATGTTAGTATTTCTAATTACATTTTCTCCTTTGGTATTTGCTGCACCGAACGGCCTGGATGCCTTTCCCGATCCGGTAGATATAGAGAGTTGGGAACTTCCTCGAGACATGACCTGGGATGATTTCAATCCTGTACCTGGCTTGAACTGGGATGAAGTAGATGTCGAACCGGAGAGGGAATTGAAAGGGGCTTTAGTTTTAGTAGAGTTTCCTGACCTGGAATTTGTCGTAACAAAGCCCGAGGGTACAGATCCGGCTGGAAATCCACAGATTGGTAACGTTCCAAGAGAAGAGCTGCCGCAGTTTTGGCTGGACTATCTGAACACACCACAGTCATTAAATAATTACCGTACGATTAGCGATTTTTGGATGGAAAATTCAAACGGAAAGTGGCAGGTAGATCTTGATGCTTATGGCCCCTATATGATGGATGGAAAAGAGTTCCAATACGGTTTGAATGAATTCAACCAGCAAGATTTTATACCTCCAGGATATTCGCCGATGACTTTAAGATCAGAGGCAGTCAATAAAGCTCAGGCAGATTTAGATGCATCAGGAATCGACTATGACTTTATATTTATTTTGCATTCTGGATATGCCGAGACGGGAGTTTGGCAGGAATTTGGTGAAATGATGTTTAATAGTCCAGAAGAAATTCCTGATGAATTCGGTCCACCAGCAAATCTTGGTGAGGATTTACCGAACTGGGTAAATACACGCTACGTGCCTTGGACTTCTTGGTTTGCAGCTAAATCTGTTTGGTCCAGTGCAAGCAGAAATGTTTCCATTCAAGGATCCAGTAATGGTATGGCAACCTATGCCCATGAATTTGGTCATCTGATGGGATTAGCTGATAACTATAATAACCCCTATGGAAATCCAGTATCCCGTACTTATGCTGGTTCTTGGGAACTGATGAGCAGCGGAAGTTTTAATGGTCCGGGAGGCTCGCATACACGATGGATGATACCGGCTATCCAAGGTGGATCAACACCACCACATCATATGTTGCGTAACAAAATTAAACAAGGATTTCTGTCTGAGAATCAGTACTTGAACATTGATCGCGACGAGCTAGCGGAGACGGGACCAATTTTTGCAGATATTCTTGCGAGAGCTGTTCCATCTGGTGAAGGTTTTAAACGGGATGATCTGAAGGGGATCAACATCGAAATGGAAGATTTAACACCCCCTAATTCTTTAGAAGATGACTGGAGAGCGGATATGCAACGTGGAGCTAAGTGGTATGACAACTACACGATTGAAGTTGTTGATCAAGTGGGCTATGACTCCTTTACGCATGATTCAGGAGTATTGATTGCAAAAACGAAAAATACCGAATCAGCGCCTAATATTTGGGTAGTAGATGCAAAGCCTGAGGATATAACAATTGAGGATTTTGTACGGCCTGACGGTACTACCGCCATGATTTCGAAGGGTGGTCTAGAGCAGCTTGCAGATGCACTTTTCAAAGCTGGGACGGATGAAGATATCGTAAGCGAGTATATCGATGAGCATAATCGTTTGCATTTCTACATCCTAGATAAGAAATATGACGATGTCGGAGCGCTTTCATACCGGGTATCTGTCCGTCATTTAGACAGTGCTGGAGAATTTGAACGTAGTGTTGAAGCTGCTGCAGTCTCTGCAGAACGAGCAATACCAGGCAAAGTTGCAAAACATACCTTTAGCGTAACAAATACTGGTGAAGAAACAGACTTAGTCCGAATCCAAGCAGAAACAGATGCGGGATGGGAGACAATGACGCTTCATCATGTGATTGAAGTTGAAGCTGGTGAAACAGTGGAGGCTCCAGTTTACGTGAAAGTCCCTGAAAGTGAACAGCAACCAGCACAGCTAACGTTCACAGCAACATCCGAAACAGATACTGAACAAGCATCATCTGATGTTGATGTGTTGTTAGGCGAAGTAAATGGAACAAGCCTGAAAGCTTTAGTCCAATTATTTGCAGATAGTGGGGATGCTGATGAAGCAGCTGTCCGACCACTAACGACGCATTTAACAGCAATAGAGCAGTTTGAGAAACAAAATGATGCTGAAAAGCTAGTTAAACATTTAGAAGGGTTCACCCTTTTAATTGACCAATACTCAAACAATGGATCGTTAGCTGAAAAAGCGGCTGATGCACTATACGATTATACAGGCTTTTTGCTGAATCAGTAGGCTGATAGATTAATACCTGTCATTAATTATTGGCTCGCCATGTTCTATTTTAAGTAAATCGTTTTTCGGGAATATGGCGAGTCCTATTACTTTTAGAAAAATCATACCTACGAAAGCAGAGGTGAGTAAAGATGCCATAAACAGGTTCTATCTATAGAGATAGACTCAAGCGAATGGTAATAAAGAATAGGAAAGAAAGGGTGTCAAAATGGCAATAAAGAATCAAATCTCACAAAAAGCCTTTTTTGTCTTGCTCTTCACCACTGTATTGATATTGATTTTTGGGAATATCACGGAGGCAAATTCTACTGTAGATGAAGAGGGGGAATTGGAAGTAGGGGATGTCAATGTTGTCCCATTACAAATAACGGGACCAGCTGAGGAGCGATTAAATCTCATTATCTTTGGAGATGGATATACAGCTGAAGAAATGGACAAGTACCGGGAACATGTCGACAGAAACCAAAATGTCCAGTGGAGTGTTGAGCCGTTCCGCAGTTATCGAAATTATTTCAACGTTTATATGGTTGAAACGCCGTCTAAAGATTCTGGAATTAGTTGTGATCCAGAGGATGGGAATGAGCGCAGAGATACTGTATTCAATTTGCAATATGCAAATCAGTGTCCGGCAGATGATCTTGCACGAGGGGTAACCTTTGGAAGTGGTGGAGCCCAAGCTAGAAATGAAATTATGCAGGACTATGTTGCACCATTACTTGAAATCCCTGCGAATAGTCAGAATGTGCAAACTCTAACGCTTGGCAACACCGACACGTATGGCGGGATTGGCGGTACTCATGCAACAACAACTGGTGGTAGCCCACAAGGTCCCCTTGTTTCATTGCATGAATTAGGACATTCATTAGGCGGCATTGCCGATGAGTACCCTTACTATGACCGTGGTGTTCCGGGAGAAGCGCATCCTAATCAAGAACCAAATTCTTTTCATCATACACGCATGACATCTGAAGAAATGATGGAGAATCAAGCTAAGTGGTGGCGGTGGCTTGGTGAAGAAAGTGAAGCTGGTGGAATTATAAGAGCGGCTGATCCAGATGGATACGAAAGTGGCCAGTATTATAATTCAAATGTATGGCGTCCTAGTCAACATTCTATGATGAGACATACTGGATTTTATTTTGATCAAATAGCAAGAGAGCAAATGACACAACGCATTACAGGAATGCGTAATACAGGACAGATGCCATTAACATCGACACCCCAAGGGGAAATCGGTGCAGACGAAGTACTTGCTGTTAATACGATTTATCCAAGATTTCATTTAATAGAGGTTACATGGGAAATCAATGGTGAAGTCGTTTCTGATACAAATGATTCCCGTCATCTAGAACTAAGCAAGTTAGATGTACAAGTAGGTGATACCGTCAAGGCAATCGTTCAAGATAAGACAGAATTTGTCAGGGATCCTAACTATTTAGATGGACCTCGAATGACGCAAATACGTGAATGGACGATTGGTGAACCACAAGAACTGACTGAAGTGGATATCGCATTTACCAATCATTCTGCAACAGCCTATGCTCTTGCGTTTAATGAGATCGCATTTGTTGAAACACCTAATCCAACCGATCGTATATTGAACGTAACTTGGCAACTAAATGGCAATGTTATAGAAGATGCTGAAAATAGCCGTTTCCTTGACCTAAGCAAAATTAGTTTACCAGCAGGGGCTTCTGAATTAAGTGCAACTGTTACAGATCCAAATAATCCTGATTCAGCCCTTGAAACGGTTTCTTGGACAGTCGACAATGGTCTACCAACAGCCCCTAAGGAGTTGTCGGAAGCGGTAGCTACATTATCAGGTGGAATAGAGCATTATGTTTATTTCAATGAGTTTGAAATGAAACTTAATCCTGAAGATGACCAGCCGGGATATGTTGTTGGCGAGCTTCGTTTAAATAAGGATGGTTGGTATAACTATTACGGATTCCCCGATCAACCAGAAGGAACACCGTTTAAGTTCTCTCATTCCGGAACAGATGTTAAAGAATTAACGTACGGAAACCTTGGAACTGGGGGACTTTCAATTGTAACCTTTGAAAGAACATTTACCGAAGAGGATCGGGGCGGTAAATTTATTCCTGGCTTCAACACCCACCTTATCGAACATCGGGCAATTGATGCTACTGGGAATATTGGAAACGCAGAAGAGTTTAAAGCTACTGTCATACCAGGAGAAAAACTAACATGTTCGCATTCTGTAACAGAAGATTACGAGGGAGATCTAGTCGTTACGGAAGGACAAATATGTCTGGAAAATATAGAAGTATTTGGGGATGTCATCATTGAAAATGGAGCTTCGATACTAATTTCCAATAGTACAATTAATGGGGATATTAAATCAGAAAAAGCCGAATCCATCCAGTTAATTGAATCAGTAGTCAATGGACAATCGTATATCTTTGAAACTACTAAAGATACGACATTAGTAGCGAACACTTTCAATGGTTGGTTAATACTCAATAAGAACAATCAATTATCTGCTAATGAGCAGTACGGTTACTATGGACCAGTGTTAGTAGGCAATTCAATCAATGGTGTACTAGGGTGTTATGGCAATAGCTCTAGTATCACAGATTTCGGTGCTCCGAACAGCCTGTCACTCTTTAATGTTGGCGATTGTTCCGATGCTGATATAAGCGCCGCAACAATCAAGCAATATGTGGAACAATTTGATGAGCTTGGAACCTTTGAAACGGAAGTTACAAAACGGTCCTTAATTACCCACTTGACGTCTATAGAAACATTTGAACAAAGTGGTGCTTATGACAAAGCGCTTAAACACCTTGAAGGATTTGAAATACTTCTTAATCAATTGTATAAGCAAGGACTTGTTGTAGAAAAAGCTTACGTTGTATTGATTAACGAAGCTCAACAATTATATGAAGAATTGGAAAAATAAATAGATATTTCCATGTGCAGATATACAGGGGAATAACTTTGGTTCAAGTGAGGCTGACGAGGAAATTTTATACTCTATGAATATATACAACTTATAATCTATGAAAATTGGTAAATATGGAGGGGTCTTCTTGTTTAGAACAAAGAATGCATTAAAGAAACTATTGTTATCTGTTAGTTTTGTAGCTTTAGTTGCAACACCGGTTTTACATGTTGACGGTTTAGAGCAAACCGTATCTGCCAATGCGGACGTTGTAATGGAAGATGGGGTTACGCAGCCTGTCTATTCTTATACAGATGCGATTAAAGAAACTATTTTTGTTGAATCAACAATGGATAGTGATCGGAACGGTGAACAAGATCGGATTGCCATTGATATTATGCGTCCAAGGGAAACGGAAGAAGGGATTAAAGTACCAACAATTATGGATGCAAGTCCTTATTACGAAAGCATGGGACGAGGAAATGAAAGCCAAATTAAAGACCCGGATGGTATTGGGGAAAATACAATGTTTCCACTTTATTATGACAACTACTTTGTTCCGAGGGGGTATGCGGTCGTACTAGTTGATATGGTTGGAACTAATAATTCTCATGGATGTCCGACGACAGGTGGGTATGAAGAAACCGAAAGTGTTAAAGTTGTCATCGATTGGTTAAATGGTAAAGGAAAAGCTTGGGATAAAGATGGCAATGAAGTTACAGCTGACTGGTCGACCGGAAAAGTAGGTATGATTGGTAAGTCATACGATGGAACTTTGGCAAATGCAGCAGCTGCCCAAGGAATTGAAGGGTTGGAAACTATTGTACCAATTGGTGCGATAAGCAGCTGGTATGACTATTACCGTTATGGCGGAATTCCTTTTTACCGTAATGGTCCGGGTGGTCTAGCTGGACGTGTAACAAACAGTGAACGTGTCGCCGATTGTGCGCCAATACGTGAAGAGATGAGAATTGCCTCCGATGATGATACTGGTGATTATAATGATTTTTGGGATGAAAGAAATTATGTAAAAGATGCAGATAAGGTAAATGCTAGTGTTTTCGTTGTACATGGAATCAATGACTATAATGTGAAAGCAAATCATTTCTCCAATTGGTGGTTAGCTTTAGCAGAAAATGATGTGCAAAGAAAACTTTGGATTACCCAGACAGGTCATGTTGATCCATTTGATTTTAGAAGAGCTGAGTGGGTAGAAACATTGCATCGCTGGTTTGATTATTGGCTGCTTGATATTGATAACGGAATTATGGATGAACCGATGGTAGAAATTGAAAGAGGAGATGGTAACTGGGAGGATGAAGAAACATGGCCGGCTGCTAATACAGAAAATGTAGACATCAGATTAGCACCTGCAACAGAGGACCTGCCAGGAACGTTACAAACAGCACCTGTAATCAAAGAAGAAACACAAACATTTGTAGATAATCCATCGCAGACAGAACAGCAAGCGGTCGAAGATGAGTTCACTGAAAAAGAAAATCGTTTAATTTTCTTAACCCCAGAACTTACAGAGGATGTTCGGATGAGCGGTATACCGGAAATTAATTTACAGACAATGGTTGATAAAGAAGATACGAACCTGTCAGTCCGAATTGTTGATTATGGCACCGACGAAAGAATCCATCATCGTTCAAGAGAAGAGGGGATTCAAACACTTGACGATGTTGTAACGTGTTGGGGAGAAAGCTCACCACAAGACAGTGCGTGCTATAAAGAGACAGAATTGGTGACACATGAAGCACCATATGAGATTGTGACACATGGTTGGCTTGATGCACAAAACTATGAGTCTCTTGAGCATTCCGAACCGTTAGAGCCAGGAAGAAGTTATCGATTCACTTGGGAAACTCTACCAGAAGATTATGTATTCAAAGAGGGACACCGGATTGGAATAATTGTAACCGGAAGTGATCGTAATTATATTATGACAGACAGTAACCGTGCAACGATTGAGATCGCTTTAGGAGAAAGTTTTATCCAACTACCGGTAGTAGGCGGTAAGGAGACGTTTAATCAAGCGATTGGATCGGATGGTGGTACTTCTCCAAGTCATACAGCAGATTTAATAGACGTACTTGATTATTTCATTAATCAAGGTGAGATTAATAATGAAACAGCTGCTCATGCATTGGAAACGCACATCGCATCCATCCAGCACTTTGAAGAAAACAATCAATTGGACAAGGCTGTTAAACATCTTACAAGTTTAAAACAACTACTAGAATTCCAAAAAGTTGGTCAGATGATTTCATCGGAAGCCTATGATACTTTATGGGCTGATACGGAATACCTTATTAAACAGTTTACAGAGAACTAGTAAGCATATGAGAGGTTCTTCCTCTCATATGTACATATCTTCGAAAAATATAACCTTCAATGATTGGAGCGGCTAACGAATGAAGAAATACTTTTTTGGACTAATCTTATGTATAGCTATGTTAACAGCATGCCAACAGGAAGAGACTCAAGGAGTTGTTATTGAAACGTCCTACGGGGATATAACCGAAGAGGTACTTAATGAGGCTTTACAAGAACGATACGGCAAACAAGTCTTGGAAGAATTAGTAATGATACAGGTATTGGGAGAGAAATATGATGTTAGTGAAGAGCAAGTCACTGATGAATTAGAAAAGTTAAAAGAGAATTATGGTATTCAATTTGATCAAATGATCCAGCAACAGGGATTTGCCGATGAAGAAGCATTTAAGGATGTTATATACTTAGGCTTACTTCAAGAGGAGGCTGCATTGGATGAAGTTGTTATAACGGATGAGCAACTGGAAGAGGCTTATGAACAAAAGACGAAGGAAATTAGTGCGCAGCATATTTTAGTACAGAATAAAGATATTGCAGAAGAAGTGTTAGAACAAATTGAACAAGGAGCAGATTTTGCTGAACTAGCGAAAGAATACTCTGAAGATGCAATGACTGCAGAAGAAGGTGGAGAACTGGGATATTTTTCTGCCGGAACCATGGTGCCTCCATTTGAAAATGTTGCATTTTCTCTTGAAAAAGGTGACATAAGCGACCCGGTCCAAACGACTTATGGGTATCATATTATAAAGGTGAATGATATTCAAAAAAAAGATCAGGAAATTGGTACATTTGATGAGGTAAAAGAAGAATTACGCGACGAAATTTTGAAAAACAGTATCAGTACGGTTGAAACTCAAGTAAAAATAGAGCAGATGATTCAAGATTCTATAGTGGACATTAAAAACAAATCCTATGAAGGTCTATTTGATAGTTTCCAAGAAGTTACAGGGGCAAGTAGGTAACGTTTAAATTAATATGGATTATAAAAACTCTCATTTAAAGCAGTGTGAGGGTTTTTATAATCCTGCTATCAATTGATGTAAGTCTGCTGATAAAAAGAAATTGGGGTTTATCACGTATCAACGGTCTGTAATTCCCCCACCTCTAAACAAGAGGAAAAACCAATATGTGAAGGTGGGGGATATACAGTCCGTAAATACCTGATTCTGTTCAACTAACATTCAGTGGGGAGGTAAGGAATTCCCCACTGAATGAAGTTTCACTTTATCACGTATCAACGGTCTGTAATACCCCACCTCTAAACAAGAGGAAAACCAACATGTGAAGGTGGGGGATATACAGTCCGTAAATCCCTGATTCTGTTCAATAGAATGCTATTTACGGACAAAATAACTCCTCATCCATTAAGATGCAAAAGCCAAATAGTACGTTTTACATAGGAAATGATAGAAATTTCTAAAAATAGTAAATAAGTTGGGTTGACCCGTCAACCCAATGAAAATTCAATTATATTGAATGGTCAATAGAATGCAAAATGCCTTCAACGACAGTTTCTGAATGAAATATATTTATTATGTCGTTGAAAGTGAAAAGAAGAGAGGTGTCGATATTATGGTGCATCATTAACTGATATTCTCATGATACTCATAAATTATTATTAGAGCTGGATTAATTTCATAATTGGATTTTGAACCAAACAATGCTGTTTGAAACGAATATGATATGGAGGTTAAGATGCTAAACAATACGAATAAACTTAGAGAGCCAAAAAGTATAATAGGAATGTTTATGATAAGTTTATTGTTACTAGTAATTATTACTACTTTAACACTGGCTAGCGGCACTATAAATGCAGCTGAAGAGGAAGGATCTATTGGTACAGTAGAAGACATTACACAAGATGGTGGCGATGTATATGTTAACTTATCAACAGGCGAAGGAATAAAGTTAACCTTTTTAAAGGAAAATCTTTTTCGGCTTCATTTAGATCCAGAAAAGGAGTATCCAGATTATCCTGAACCTAACAAGTCGGATCATGTTACTAGAATTATCGATAAAAATGAAAGCGAATACAATGAGGAGTATGGTTCTATAGATGTAGATATTGATGAGGATTCTGAATTTCATAGGATATCTACTGATGCAATAGAATTAAGGATTGAAAAGGGAACTTCGAAAATGAGTTTATATGATAAAAATCAATCCAAGGTTCTTTGGGAAGAGGCAGCCCCATTAAAATATGAGAACAACAACACAGTACAAACACTATCTACAAATGAAAATGAATATTTTTATGGCGGTGGACAACAAAATGGTTATTAGTCACATAAAAATGAGTCGATAAATATTTCTGTAGGTGGTGGTTGGGATGCAGGTGCAGCTTCGAGCCCTGTACCATTCTATATAAGTACTGATGGATATGGGGTTATGCGTAATACCTTCAAACCGGGCTCCTATGACTTTTCCGAAACTGCAACATTTAGGCATTCAGAAGAAAGATTTGATGCCTACTATTTTGTTGGAGAATCAATACCTAGCATCATTGATGAGTATACAGAATTAACCGGTAAGCCAGCCCTCATGCCAGAATATGCTTTTTACCTGGGCCATTTAGATTGTTTTAATGGCAAGCATAATGGACATGGGGATAACAGGACGCTTATGGAAGATGGGCTTAACACCTTGAATAGCTATATTGAGAAATATAGAGTTGCCAATAGAAGAAGCAGCAAACATTGCTTTCCATTTAATTAACGCTCATGGGACGGAATCAAAAGACTCCATGAAAACTGCCAAAATGATAGGAATTATTGTAAATCTAGTTAGGTATACATTGAATATAAACATAGATTAGGAAAATATCCATTATATTCGCTTTATTACTCATGTAAAGTTTTTTGTAGAACGCTATTTTGCGGACCAGATGCTAGAGAACGATGATAATATATTATTTGAGCAGATTGCCAACCTATATCCTGAGGCAATGAATGGAGCATTTAAGATTAAAGAATATAGAATATATTTATCAATTATATGAAAAAAATATACCAAATGATGAACTAACATATTTGGCCGTGCATATTCATAGGTTGTTGTCGTATGATCAGTTAAGTGAGTAAACAAATAGAAACAATATTGAGAGTGTAAACTAAGCAGTGTAAGTAGAGAGTATAACTCTTTCTTCACAACTTAATTTACACTCTTTCTATATACAGGAAGTAATTGGTGAGGTTATTTCCATGGATAATGTAGACTGTAGAATTGGAAAAGAAATAGTCTTGAAGTTTTTTCTCG
>NZ_JBBKBV010000014.1:0-75769 GCF_037892815.1 Oceanobacillus sp. HCA-5259
AATGTGTCTATACCATCTTCCTTAATCGTAATAGACAGCCTATCTTTATGCTTCTTAAAGTAATTTAATAAATCATGCTTGTCTTTCCTTAAATTGCGTTTATTAATTGCTATTCCAGATATGATAAAAAGAATGAATAAAATTAGCAATACCACTAAAACAATAATAAAAGTTTTCATTTTCACCAACCTTTGAGCTACTTACTTACCCTTTTTTCCTGCCCCTGCCAAAAATGCAGGTAAGAAACTTTTCAGCTTCACCACTTATTCCCCCATTAAATGAATCATTACCACCTATTTCCAATAGTACTTTCCATTTTTCCCCTCTAATCGCCTGTATCTCACTTATCTAGATCACCCTTTTTTGAAATAGCTTTTACAATAAGAAAATGTGGATGAGTCATGAGATAATGATAAGCCTCTTCCTTCACTTTCTTCATCAATTCATCCGGCTTCGGTTCAATCAACTTTTCTAGATTGAAGTATTCAGTCGTTTCATTCACGATATCTTGCATAGACCGCCGATAAAAGATCACATCAATTGTAATATTTGGTTTATACCAGGTTTCTGATAGAAGTTGCTTTTTAAAGTAATCATCGCATTCGTACCGGGTAAAATCCATAAATGGATGATGAACAGAAAATAGCAAAGTTCCACCACTTTTTAAAATGCGATTGAATTCCTGGAAGGTGTTCGTCCACTCTTTTATGTAATGAAGCGTCAGTGAGCTTACGATAACATCAAAAGAATTATCATTAAACGGAAGAGGTTCTTCAAGATCATGACAGAGGAATGTTGCTTTATCCCCTATTCGATGCTGTGCTGCTTTTATCATGTTGGGGCTCAGGTCTATACCGGTAACTTCCGCTCCACCAGCCAAAAGTTGCGAAGAGTACCAGCCAGCTGAACAACCGGCATCCAGTACCTTTTTTCCTTTTAATTGGCAGGGCAATGCAGCCATCATGGCAGGGCGTTCATAATATACATTGTAAGGACTACCCCAGTCCGTATCGTGCTGATAAGCGTCGGCTAGTTTATTATAAATTTCTCTTATTGGATTACTCATTTAATTTCCCCCCTTCAGCAGGATAAATTTTTAATTTCTGCCAGGTTACCTGCCAATTCTTTTTCATAACACGTTCTTCATAGATTTTTACCCGTTGCTTATCATTTTTAAAATGGGGTGTAGGTTTTACCTCTAAATGAACAACATCTGTAATATCCCATGGGGCAGTTAATACTAGATTACCATTCCCGTCTAATTTCACCCTAAGAGCTGTTGCTGTTTCTGGAAACTTAGAAATAGCATCAACAGATGATGTATATGGCGGCATTTTACTATGTATATGCATTCTTGCTTGGTTCTTCACAGACCAGGGTATATTTGGCATAAGACGTCTAAGCTTTTCCTCATATATCTTCTCTTCCATTTCCGTACTATTTAAAGGATCGAAATAAATTACATCAATATCTGATAAGGGTGTTCGATCATTAAAATGATGTAAGGTATCCCATATTTTTGAACGAATAAAGCCAGCACAAATCCACCAATCCGGAAGATTCAGTGAACTCGTTAAACGTAATAACTCCATCATCCATTGATCTTCCCTTATCAAGGATATAATATCTTTTTTATCTTTCATGATAAAACTCCCCTATATGTTCTTTTCGTTAAAACAAACCTCAAGAATCTCTAAAATGAACAACTTTAATTTATGCTGCCAAATAATTGAAATGAATTATAATTCCTTCCCCATTATCACATAAGCTTGTTTCGAGTTACCTGGAAAAAAAGGTTCTTTAATACCCTTCCAGCCCAATGACTTATATAATGTGCGAGCAGGATGATTATCAACTTGTGTTGTTAAAATAGCTGTCTTATTTTCAACTGCTTCGACTAGTTTTGTAGCTAACAATCTTGCAAACCCCCGGTTTCTATAAGATGGATGAATTGCTAATTCAACAAATTCAAAACAATCTTTTAGCCACCGTTGATATTCCAGAGCATTTAATTCCTCAGCCAGCAAATTATGATAGAATTGTGTAGGCAATGAGGTGTATCCATACGAAAAACCTATCATACTTCCTTCATTTGACAAAATAGCAAGTCCTCTAAAACCGCTATAGGAGCTATGTTTTTGAATCCGTTCTTCTATGGAATGGTCATTATCTTTCCAAATCTCTTCGTAAAGTGTTGCTGCCTGCTGAAATTGTTCGTCATTGGTTAATCCCATTATTTTTACCATCCGAATTCCCCCCGAAGTATATTCGAGCAATATACCGCATTAATTATGATTTAATATTAACATAATTCTTCCAACATAATTGCACAAAAAAAGACAATCAACAAATGATTGCTTCCGATCCTTCACGCATATTCTCTTTTTTAAACAAAACACAATTCACTCCGGCAACATTACCTTATTAAATTGCTCCACAAACGCTGCATAATCAAGACTCACTGCAATCCTTGTCTTTCCTCTTTTACTCGTCGGCCGGTAATCAATATACGACATCCCCTTTACTTCATCACAGCGAGCGACATGCACATCGTAATATATGTAATCACAGAGGGAGGGATGATTAATAATCATGACGGTGAGCAGATCGTGCACTGGTGCACCTTGAATACCTGGCATCAACTTTTGATAAAAATCATAGTAATATTCAAAAACAGGGACAATCAGCGCAGCATAATATTGTTTCTCATTCTTAGATACAGCTTGAACCATTTCTTCTGTAATAACGGCAAATTGTGTTGCATTTAAAGGCGTGATTGTTAAATTGTGTGCAGACTTGACGACAAAATCAGAAGAATTCGGATCGCCATAGAAGTTAGCTTCAGCGAGCGCTGTTGCGTTCCCCGGCATAAAAAATGCCCCACCCATTACATAATAGGAATGAACCAATTTTGCATGTTCCGGGAATAAAATAAATGTTGTAGCAAGTGCTGTTGATCGCCCTGTATCAACAAGAATAAGTTCATTTTTATATTTTTCTATGATAAGCCTGATTGTATCAAATGGATACGTTTGATATTGCAACGGATGTGGCGGCTGGATTGGACCAATTCCTTTTCCATGAATTTCGGGATAAAATGCTAAATAATCATCCTCCATCGGTTGGGAAACTCCAGGAATAATCGGGATATCCGTTCTCCCAGCAAGTTGCATTAGATAGGCTGCATTAGCCGTTGCTTGCTCTTTCGGTACATTCCCGTAACTTGTTACAATACCGACAATTTCAATCTCGGGATCCATCATCATATACATAATTGCAAACGAATCATCTATTCCAGGATCACAAAATAGCAGAATTTTTTTCGCGATAAAAATCCCCCCCTATATATATGTATATCCCGGAATTTACAAATCATGTTAGGAACAGTATGAAAATTGTAGCCACCCCTATCGTTGTAAAATCGACTACATCATTCATTACAAGTTTTTGTATCCACTAATTGAAAAGAACATTTTTTACTAATTATTTTTTAATTCCCGGCGAATAAATAATAAAGAAAGGAATAAGTAAAGCGATAAAATAAATGTAGCACCAACTACGGTCCAATTAATTTCCCCGTTTCGGAGTATACTCACAATCATAATTCCTGTCAGAACACCTGCAACCAACAATAAATAAGACTTCCATACATGAACCATTTTATCCCCTACCAATCCATTCTACTTCAATGCATTTGATTTACAACGTTTCCTCATTATCTTGTTCACGGTATAATTCTTCACCCTCATTTTTCTAATTAGTTCTTCTAGTGAATCTCTCCACTATTCATTAATAATCATGTGAAGAAAACCACTCCATCAATTTTTTGTATGGATAATAATTTGTTCCGTTTAATTCAATCTTAGGGGCATTAGGATACTTTCTCAATAATTCTTCAATCTCATTTTTGTCTAGATTGGAGTAATATTCCAACTCGCTTTCTTTGATAAAGAAATGATAATGATGACCTTTCTCGGGATGCCCCATATTTTGTAGGCCTTTCCCTATAAAATATCCCATAAGGCTTAACCCGACAGCTAACAAAACTAACCCGATTCCTAGACCTGATATTTCTATTTCCATTTGATTCCCTCCATTTTTTTCATTCAACTATTCGTGTATTCATGGTTTCTTCTAATTTTATGGTAAAGAGTCATAACAATCCAAACTACAGTTGGAAATGCGACCCCTCCGATCACCATGGATGTTAGAATTTTAATTGTAGTGCCCGTACCTCTAACAAATAACAAAATAATGATCGTTATTGTTAAAAATAGAAATGGTGCTATTTTAACTAGCTGAACCAAGTTTCTTTTACCTTCTACCCTCCACTTGTTACCGAACGATTTAAGCAGAGTCCATGCTGCTGGAATTACAAATACAGTTAGAATAACAGCTAGTACTAAAAATATGGAATGTAAAATACCGGAACTTAGCAATGCTCCGCCCCAACTAAGTGCTGTAAGTATAAATAGTGAAGCTGCAAATTTTACCATCGAGCCACTTAAATGTTCATACTTATCAATCGTTGTATCCGGATCCGTATATATCGGTTTTGTACCAGGACGAGCTCGGAATAAATGAATATCTGCTGAAGAGTTAAAAAAGAAATCAAAGTATTCATCTTGTTCGTCAGCATGTAATGAGCGATAGTCTATCGTGTAAATGTAATCTTTGTTTTCTCCTTTTTCGAGCGTATAGCCCATAAAGCTAAAATCACTGACATGCCAGCCTTTTAGAGAATATCGACGTAATTTATCCATATCTTCCTACTCAGAGAAAGCTAGTCCACCTGATGTAATATATTTTGTTTTACTCATTTTTCACTCTCCCTTTAATCCACTTTCTGCTAATTCAATCATTTGTTTTCTCACTTGCAAATCTTCTTCCAGTACCTTTCTTCCATATTCGGTAAGCTCGTATGTTTTGCGCCTTGAATCTTCTCCGTCATACAAATAAATCCACTCTTGTTTTAATAACCTTTTAATAATCGTATACATGGATGCTGGACCTATTGTAATTACCCCATTTGTAGTTTCTTCAATTAAATTCATAATAGCGTAACCGTGTCTCGGTTTCGTTAAAGCAGCCATAATGTAAAACATCGTATCCGTTAATTGCTCTGTTTTTTTCAAGCAATCATCTCCTATATCTATTCATGATATATCATAAAGTGATACTTATATCAGAATTTAATATATCATAATGTAATATAGATGTCTATAGGAAATTAAAAAAGACAATCTTCTTGAGCGATTGTCTCTTTGATATGTTAATTCTTTTTGACATGATTCCTATTGTAATATTGGACTGGCAAGCCTAATCACAACTCTTTCTCAAGAATTATTTTCGCTTCCCCTACTTTATCCGTATAAGTGCCAATCACATCAAACCCACTTTTAATCCTTCAATTCTTGCAACGCCCCGACTGCCTCAGCCTTTGGCGTATCCTCGTCTGGATAATGAATATACATTAAATCAATATAATCTGTTTTTAATCGTTTCAAGCTCTTTTCAACTTCTTGCTTTAAAAAGTCGGGATTGTTATTATTTATCATTCCATCTTCAGTAAAAACTGGTGAAATCTTCGTTGCCAGTACAAGTTCAGAACGTTTTCCCGTTTCTTCCACTACTTCACCAATTAATTCTTCTGAACGGCCTTTCCCGTATAGATAAGCCGTGTCGATAAAGTCAATACCATGATCAATTGCATAACGGACTGCATTTTTCCCTGCTTCTTCATCTAAGTTCGGAAAAAGATTATGACCACCAATTTTGTTTGTCCCCATACCAACCGGATTTACAACTAGATCTGTTCTGCCAATTTGTACTTTGTTTGTCATTTTAGCACTCCTTCTATGGTATTTATGAATTTGAAAAAAACAATACTTTTCTAAAAATTCATTAGGAACATTATAATGCATGCCTTTTCGTGGAGCAATGATTATGTTTCGTTGATTAGTTGGGAAATGCTGTTGGTTTAGGGTGATGCTAAGGTGGATCAGTGACCGAAGAGGAGATGATCTACCAAGAAAAAAGCTTTCATTTAAGGATGGGAATATATTTTCACTAAATTTTCATATTTCTATATTATAATTGACGTATGAATATATATTAAAGGTAGGGGATAAATTTGAAGTTTAAAATGAATGAACATGGATTTGAGTCAAACTTTGAATTTGGCGAGCTAAAAATTTCGGGTCAGAGTGAATATGGGTATCGGCCGTTTCAATTAATGATCTCCTCCATCGCGGGGTGCAGTGGAGGTGTATTAAGAAATATACTCAAGAAAATGCGCTTACCATATGAGGATATTACGATTGAAGCGGAAGTAACACGAAATGAAGAAATAGCAAATCGGATTGAAAAGATTCACTTGATTTACACGATAAAAGCAGAGGATATTTCTCAGAAAAAAGCTGAAAAAGCGATAGAGCTTACACGCAAAAACTGTGCAATGCTACAATCTGTAGCTGGCAGCATTCAAGTAACAGAAGAATTGCGGCTAAAATCTCCACATGACTAACATCTAAACATAGAAAAGTTGTTTCATATATTGCACCCCGAATCATCCGATATGGGGTGCAATAACTTACTATGTATCTGTTAAAAATCCTTCGATGATAATGGCAGAAACAACTTTATCCCCCGGTCATTGAACGGAAGAAATTTACTATCTGTAACCAAATGGCTAATATATCCGGCAAGACATGTATAATGAACGCCTTGAATTGCTAATGATTCTTCCAGCTTCAATGTAATAAAACTAAAGAATATCACTCCAATTATCGAATGGGTATAACTTCGATGAGGAACAAAGGATGCGATGAGCATATAGATTCCAAAGAGAATCAACCAAATCTCCTGAAGTGAAGCACCTCCAGCAATGACTCCGACACTTGTTAGAGTCAGCATATGTTTTTGTTTTAATCGTGAAGAACTTGCCAGCATGGCAAGTCCTATCCCCATCCCGAGGTATTGCCGGTTATCTTCTCCTTCAAAAAAACTATAAATAATCATTAAGAGTCCAATAAATTGCGCGACGGACCGAACTAATTTATGGGACAATGTAATTTTCCCACGTAACTTCCCGTCAATGTCCAGGTCTGGAACTAAAGCAGATACGGTTCCTAAGCCGACTAACAGAAAAGTTACCGTTGGATCTGCTTGAACTATATTTGCTGCAGCGAAGCCTATTGCTCCGCCAACTGTTGCATGTGCTGTACCATTCATCTTGCTGCTCCTTTATCTGCGTTGTTATTTTTCTATGCATTCATTAATTTTACTACAGAACTCAAACTTTTTTTAGCCACTCTTCCCATCATTCATAATTTTTACTCCGGCCGGATATAATTCAATAATGGACATACTTCTTTTTACTCGTTCGATATTGAAATAGGATGTGGATACATGAAATCAAAACCCTTTCTTAAAACGATGCTGTTTTTTATCGTAATTCTAATTGTTGCAAGCCTCCCGTCAGTATTCCCGGAGGAACCCTTATTCTTAGAAGCATCTAAGGAGGAAAGTTCAATGACACGTACCGAAAGTAAACCATTGGAGGAAAAAATCAATGCCATTTTAGAAAATGAACAGCTTGAAGGAGCTGTCGTTGGAGTCACTGTGAAACATGCTGCAACTGGAGATCTCTTATTTTCCCATAATGGAAACATTCGTCTTCACCCGGCATCCAATATGAAATTACTTACTGGAGCTGCTGCCTTAGAAACACTTGGGGCTGATTACCGGTTCCAAACTGAAATTTTATCAGATGGAGAGCTGAAAGGGAACATATTACATGGTAATTTGTATATAAAAGGAAAAGGTGACCCGACATTATTAAAGTCTGATCTCGATCAATTTGCTAGGGAACTAAAAGCCCAAGGAATTGAAACCATTGATGGCGACCTTGTTGGCGATGATACGTGGTATGATAATATACGACTTTCCCAGGATTTAAACTGGTCGGATGAGCCGTTTCATACGGGCTCCCAAGTTTCTGCTCTAACCCTTTCACCTAATGAAGATTATGATGCGGGAACAGTGATTGTTGAGGTGATGTCTTCCAAAAATGCAGAAGGAAAAGCCCAAGTCAGGGTAATTCCCGAAACCGATTATGTCACAATTGTCAATCAGACAAAACTCGTGCAAGCAGGAGAGGCTCAAGAGATTTCCATTGAGCGGGAGCATGGGACGAATAACATAATCGTGGAAGGAACAATGCCTGTAGACGGAACAGTATCACGTTCTTGGGTCTCGGTGTGGGAACCAGCCGGGTATGTACTTACTGTATTCCGTGATGTTCTAGCTGAAGAGGGAATTCAATTTAACGATGAATCCCGTGATGTGACGGGAGCGACTCCCGAACAAGCCAAGATCATTACTAGTAAAAAATCCATTCCACTTTCCGAGTTACTCGTACCCTTTATGAAATTAAGTAACAATGGAATTGGGGAAACTTTAACGAAGGAAATGGGGAAGCAAATCCACGGGGCAGGGACTTGGGATAAAGGTCTTGAAGTAATGGAAGATGTCGTGACGGAACTTGGTGTGGAACGAGAATCCTTCCTCCTTCGTGATGGTTCGGGAATGTCACATAAGACACTGATTTCAGCAAATAATATCGCGCAAATTTTATATGAAATCCAGAATAAGAGCTGGTTTGACGCGTTTGAGGACTCCCTGCCTGTTGCTGGAGAAGAAGATAGACTTGTGGGTGGGACATTACGTAATCGTTTGACTACAGAACCCGCCAAAGGAAATGTAAAAGCAAAAACAGGCTTGATCACGGGAGTGTCTACATTATCTGGCTATGTGACGAGTCTAGACGGAGAAAAACTTATTTTTTCCATTCTGATTAATAATCATTTAGGTCCTAGTGAAGCGATGCAGGAAATTGAGAATGAAATTGTAACGATGCTAGCAGGACATGAATTTGTAGAATGATAGTTGGACGTGCGCTAATTTGCATGTCCTTTTCCTTTTTTAGATGCTTTATAATCGACCTAAACGTTAGGTATTGGATTCTTTTAGGTGGTTAGACCATCTTTTAATTGTACGAGCATGACGGAATTAATTAGGCACCTTCTATGTACATGAAATTAACGGAATCCAATTCGTTCAGGCAATTAGATGAATTCTAATTACACGAAATTAACGGAATCGGAATCGTTCATCCGATTAGGCGCCTTCTATGTATACGAAATTAACGAATTCGGAGTCGTTCACGCAATTAGGCGCCTTCTAAATACACGAAATTAACGGAACCGGAATCGTTCATCCGATTAGGCGCCTTCTAAATACACGAAATTAACGGAACCGGAGTCGTTCATCCGATTAGGCGCCTTCTATGTACACGAAATTAACGAATTCGGAGTCGTTCAGGCGAAGACACCTTTTTTTGCAAAGAATGCCATCTCAAGTAGTTTGGATTTCTACAGTACTCATTTATTTAAGGTTTTTTTAGTATTAAATCTATAGCAATTTCAGAATTACTCTCGATTTTCCAAACAAATTAGCCTTTCCCCCTTGCCCCCTCCGTTACGATACATGATAACTTATAATTAACAATAAAGCGGAACTCATTCAGTGGGGGATTACAGACCCTTAATATCTGATAAAATGGAGGGATTTTTTATGAATCATGAAGCACCTAGGTTTCAATCAGTGAGTTCAGCAAACAGGCCAGAATAACCGTACGCACCTTACGTTTTTATGAAGAGTTAGGTTTACTCGTACCAACTGAAAGAAATGAATCAGGCCACAGACTTTACGGATTAAATGAACTTGCGAAGCTGCAACAAATTCAATCACTAAAGTTTTTGGGCTATCCATTACAAGAGATCAAAGATTTCATAAAAGATGAAATGGATTGTGCTGTGCAGCTCGAGAAATCATTACCTTTGCAGCATAAACTTTTAACCGAAAAGCGGGATGAATTAAATCAGGCAATCGAAGCTGTCGAGCGAGTACAAAACTTACTCAAGGCAGGAAAATCAATCAATTGGACAGTGTTAAGTTCTTTACTTTTTCAAATGGAACATGAGGAAGATCTGAAGGAATGGGCGAAAGAGTATCTCCCGGAATCGGTTGCTAAAGAATACTTTTCCCTGCCAAAAGAATACCAGCAACTACTGGACGTGGAAATGCTTGATTGGCTAGCTAAGTTAGAAAAATTGATGCAAGATAATGTCCCTGCAAATTCACCAGAAGCTTTTGAATTACTAATGGGACTAACCGAACTGGCAACAAGACATGTTGAGGATAAAGAAGCCTTTGCGATGGAACTGGAAAAGGCACAGGAGTTAATGGATCAGGAGACAATGGATTTTCAGTTCCCTACCATGCTTACCTCTGAACAAGAATCCTATTTAATGAAAATTGGCGAGGAAATGGAGGCATTGTATAAGGAAAATGAGGAATAAATGAATATCATAGAGTTAGGGATAAACGTATTTCCATTTCGCCAAATAGGTACATCCAGTTGCCACATTTTATTGAACATGATACTTTAATAGTAGTATAATATTTTCCAATAACTTCGGGGCAAGGTGAAACTCCTTACCGGCGGTGTTCAAGTGTTATGCTTGTAAGTCCGTGACCCGTACTCTTTAGGAGACGGTGGAGCTGGTGTAATTCCAGCACCGACAGTTACAGTCTGGATGGGAGAAGTTGTTGCGAAAATTTATGCGATGCCGATTCTAGTATTCTCTCTTTTAAAACAGAAAGGAGCTGCAGAGAGTAAATTAATATAGAGAAATAGCTTCAATCGCGCATTTTAATTGATACGGTTACAACAGAAGCCTTACTCCTAATGGCATATGCAAGAACAAACGGAATTCTTTTATGCATCCTCGCATATTTCCGTATTTCTTAAATGTATGCATGTTTATAAAAACCGTACTCCAATCAAACT
The DNA here is from genome assembly GCF_037892815.1 of Oceanobacillus sp. HCA-5259. Lineage (NCBI taxonomy): Bacteria > Bacillati > Bacillota > Bacilli > Caryophanales > Bacillaceae > Oceanobacillus > Oceanobacillus sp. HCA-5259. The sequence goes on from NZ_JBBKBV010000014.1 coordinate 10,916, forward strand.
CTTTCCTTACCACCCAAACGCCCCGCGGTGGAAAGAATTCAAATACATTATTTTACAAAAACAGAAGATTACACGTGATCTCTAGAAGGAGGTTTTATTTCATTGTTCACTGGAATTGTGGAAGAAATTGGAACAATCCAATCCATTAAACGAAATCCCAATTCATTACAATTTAAAATCGCATGTACGACAGTTCTGTCCGATGTGAATCTCGGGGACAGTATCTCGGTGAACGGTGTCTGTCTAACTGTCCATGAACATGGACCAGGCTTTTTCACGGCTGACGTTATGCCCGAAACGGTTAAAGCGACAACGCTCCATATGTTACAGATCGGGAGCCCTGTTAATTTAGAGCGGGCAATGGCAGCGAATGGTCGATTTGGCGGTCATTTTGTCAGTGGCCATGTCGATGGGACTGGAGAAATCATTTCTGTTCGCCGTCATGAAAATGCGAAATACATGGAAATCAAGACAGATCAACAATTGCTGAAATATTCTATTGATAAAGGATCTGTCACGGTCGATGGCACTTCACTAACGATATTTGAAATTACAGGTAATGGATTTGTCATTTCCCTAATCCCTGTCACGCAAGCAGACTCGATTATTGGCGAGAAACAGCTTGGTGATTTCGTGAATATCGAATGTGACATGCTCGCGAAGTATATGGAGAATTTACTTTCTAAAAGATCAGAACAACCAGCAACAAATGGAATTACGAAGGCAACCCTAGCTGAAAGTGGATTTTTAAATGGATGAGGTGAATAAATTGTACGCAACCGTAGAGCAAGCAATCGAGGAGTTAAAAGAAGGGAAAGCAATTATTGTAGTAGATGATGAGGACAGGGAAAATGAAGGCGATTTTCTCGCATTAGGAAAATTTGCAACACCAAAAATGATTAACTTTATGGCAAACGAAGGAAAAGGGTTGATTTGCGTTCCTATTGAAGAAGAAAAAGCAAAGCAGCTTTCCTTAACCCTAATGGCGCCGGAGAATACGGACCCTTACCGGACTGCATTCACCGTGTCGATTGACCATGTTTCAACACATACCGGGATCTCAGCTTTTGAGCGTTCAACAACAATCTTAAATATGTTGGATCCTGAAGCCAAAGCTAGTGATTTTAATAAACCTGGGCATATTTTTCCGCTGATTGCAAAGAGTGGCGGTGTTGTGGAACGACCTGGTCATACCGAAGCTGCAGTTGATCTAGCTAAGCTTGCTGGTGCAGAACCAGTTGGGGTAATTTGCGAGATTATGAGCCCAGATGGAACAATGGCGCGCGGTGCGGAACTGAAAAAAGTTGCAGAGCACTTTAATTTAGTTATTTTGACAATTAAGGATTTAGTAGAATACCGCAAATCGAGCAAGGTTCTTTTATCACGGTGAAATCGTTCGTAAAGCTCCGTCTCAAAATAGAGAGAGTAATCAAATCTATCTAGTCGGGGGATAACAGACACTAACACACTGATTCACGAAAGCGAATTCAGTGGGGGAGGAGCAGTCGACTAAAAACGCGATTCGTTTCGCAACGTCGACACTAACATGTTCTGTGCGTCGAAACTTCTACTGAATGAAGTTTCGTTTGATAATAAATAGGAAAAACATTGAAGGAGAAGAAAAATGAGTAATATTTTCGAAGGTCATTTAGTAGGAACCGATTTAAAAATCGGGATTGTCGTTGGAAGGTTTAATGATTTTATTACCGGTAAGCTACTCGCAGGAGCTGAAGATGCCTTACGCAGACACGGTGTAAATGAAGATGATATTGATGTTGCGTGGGTGCCAGGAGCTTTTGAAATTCCAATCGTCGCAAAAAAGTTAGCAACATCTAAAAAATATGATGCAGTTATTACACTTGGTACAGTAATCCGCGGCTCTACCCCACATTTTGATTATGTATGTAGTGAAGTTTCTAAAGGTGTGGCTGCGATTAATATGCAAGATGGTATTCCTGTTATTTTCGGTGTCATAACGACCGATACAATTGAACAGGCCATTGAGCGGGCTGGAACGAAAGCCGGAAATAAAGGTTGGGATGCTGCAACAGCAGCTATTGAGATGGCGAATTTGATGAAGCAGATTTCATAACAGCTTGCATGAAGAACTCTCCAATTTTTGATTTGGAGGGTTCTTTAATTTTATAACGCGATTTATTGAATGTCAGCCCTCCCTGAATGTTGGTCTAATTCGTACATTTTTTATTTCACAGTTGACTTTACCCTCCTCTCTGATGTAAGATATAAATTACAAAAGAAATCTATATCTTACATTTCGTAAGTAGGGTGACAAATGAAAAACAACGTAAAAATTACTCGAATTAAAAATTCCATGACACAAGAGCAGCTAGCGCGCCAGGTTGGTGTCACCAGGCAAACAATTGGGCTCATTGAAAAAGGGGAATATAATCCTAGTCTCCAGCTCTGTATTAATTTAGCAAAGTCACTTAACAAAACATTGGACGAATTATTCTGGGAGGTCGATACGCAATGAAATCTTGGATATCCTTTCTATTACCGGATGATGAATATAAGGAAAAAAAGATGCTTTACTTTTTCACGGAAGGAGCAATTATCCTTTTTCTTTCCCTTATTGTAATGATGATCTGCAACAAGTTTTTTAATCTGGACACGGAAACTGTCTTATTGGCAGCCATTGCCATCTTCCTCTTTTATGTAACAGGAAGATATATACTAGCCGGGATGGAATATACAGATATTGCCACAAAACATGCGTACAAAAAAGAGTTAAGAGTGATATGCATTAGAACAATTGGATTTGTTATTATTTTTATGGCACTGTATTTGATTTTCATTAATATACCTTCGAGTCTCAACAATTGGGTTGAAATTTTAGGCTTATTGATAAGTGTCAGTGTAGTATCGTTTTTATCGAGTTATATTTCCTTAAAGCGTTCCTATAAGAAAAATAAGGAACTGTTATAATCCTACAAAAACGCACTTTCTTCAGTCTGTTAAGACGAAAAAAGTGCGTTTTAAAATCCCTTATTATTAACTCAAAATTAGAACGTTCCAAAAAACTTCATTTTTTCTCTAATTCACTTACTCTTCTTTCAAGGTTTTCAATTTTCTTTAGCAGGTCTGATACATCAATATACTTCGTTTGAGAATGTGCTTCAGTTGTAGAACTTGTCATCATCATTTTTCCCCAATAGTAAAGGAAGCCTTTAATCTTTCACCAGTTAGTACATACAATAGTTCCTCAACTTGCTCCTTATATCGATTCTCCAACCAATCCCTTTGAAACTCATTAGCTGTTTCTATCATTAAGAGATTGTCCTTCATTTCAACGGCTTTTGTATTCTTAAACCATGTATCATAGCTTGCCTTTTGAATTCTTTTTTGAATCCTTTCTAAAACCTCTGACCATAATTGTTCAACATCCATTATGTATTAACCTCCAAATCATTTAGGGTAGCAAAATAAGTCTTGAAAAAAGGCCAGATAGCTTATCTGACCTTCAACATCATTCACCAAAATCCAATAAGGTGACAAGCCCCTTATTTCGTCGGCAATTCTTCAATACTATCAATATCCATATACGCCGGGACGACAAATCCTTGCTGGGCACCTTCTAAATTTGGTCCGAGGTCAACAATGTCATCTTTATATTGTTCGGCATAAGTAGCAGCCCCTACTGGAAGCCAAGCGATAAGCATGCCATCGATTTCTCCCTCTGAAAGACTTTCGAATGCGATACCCATATCAAGTGGAGTCAATTCGACCGTGTAACCTAATTCTTCAAGCATTAAAGCAACAACATTCGTTGATGATAGTTCCGTATCCCAATTCACATAGCCTAATTCAATAGTCTCTCCATCAACTGGCTCTATTCCTTCCGTCCAAACTTCGACTTTGTCCCGGTTATCTGCAATCCATTCTTCCGCTGCCTCGCGTGGCTCTACTTCATCGCTTTGACCAAACTTGGACATTACTTCATTCATGTCTTCTACTTCCCAGTAAAAGTTATCTAGGAGCTTGAAAGCTGCTGGCTGCTCCTCCTCAAGACCGTGTCTTACCATTGTATGAATATTTTCCGATTCACCTAAAGTACCTTGTGGATCCTCTAAGAATTTCAAATCATATTCACTGAACATCCAATGCGGCTCCCAAAGTGTAACAACAATCGGTTCTTCATTCGCAATTGCACCTTGAAGTTCCGTTAACATCGCTGGTTCTGAACTCGGCAGCAATTCTAGATCCAAATTGTACGCTTCTACCGTTTCCGCTGCTATATTCATTGTTCCAGAACCGGGATCAATCCCGACAATTTCTGTCAGTTCAGATGCATCGTTTTCCTCTTTTTCCCCGGAAGCAGAGTCACTATCATCAGATCCTCCCTGACAAGCTACTAATAAAAGTAAAGTAAGTATGCTTATAAAAATAATACTTTTCTTTCCTATCCATTTCATCGTTTCGGCAAGCCCTCTCTCTTTTTAGATTTATTTCATTTAACAAGGCGATAGTATACTAGATTATCTTTTACCGCAAAGTGCTTATATCGTGATTTTCCGCCATATTAATGAATCCGTAAAGTTCAGTGGGCTTATGGTCGAAAATCTTGCAAATCCCTTCTATATTTGAATTATTAGACATCATTTCTTTTACATCCGATTACCCATTTACCTCAATATGTTTAATAATTCTAGCTGGATTACCTCCGACTACAACATTATCTGGCACATCTCTCGTCACTACTGCTCCTGAAGCCACAACAACATTATGACCAATCGTTACACCCGGATTTACTATTGCACTACCACCAATCCAGACATTATTTCCAATCTTAATCGGTTTCGCATATTCTATACCCGAATTGCGTTTTACCGGATCAAGTGGGTGTGTCGCTGTATAAAGTTGCACACCCGGCCCGAGCATACAATGATCACCAATTCTCACTTCACATACATCCAAAATTGTACAATCAAAGTTCGCATAGAAATTTTCACCTACATGGGTGTTATATCCGTAGTCAAACCGTATATTCGGTTCCATATATATATTTTCCCCTGTAGAGCCAAGTAATTCCTTTAAAATTTCAACTCGTTTTTCCTCATCCGTTTCTAAAGTTTGATTATATTTTCTAACCCTTCGCCTTGCTTCCTTCCGCTCTTTTACTAACAATGGATCTTCAGGATTGTATATTTCTCCAGCTATCATTTTCTCTTTTTCTGTTTTCATTCGATCATTTCCTTTTTTGTATAGTCTCTGTTCCATTATTTCATTTCCACGATTTTTAAAAAATCGTGGACGTTTTTTCACATAAAAACATACATCAGTATCGGCGCGCTACTTCATATCTCATTTACAATTAATCTCCTGTTATTGAGCACTAATTTTTATTCATCTGCCTTATCTTTTCTCGCAACTGTAAAAAATACTGTAAAACCAATCAGAGTCGTTGTAAACATAATCGTTCCCATTGGAACTGCCGACGCTTCATTAATACCCGCAAGCGGGGAACAAAGAGATCCGAGAAGTAACGGCAGCATACCAAGAACAGCGCTCGCACTTCCCGCACGATGTCCTTGTTTCGCCATCCCTAATGTGAATGTACTTGTCGTAATCATTCCCATTGTAATCATATAAACAAAAATCAAAATGACAATGGCAGCTAAAGGACCTTCAATAATCGTCATGACGAGCAATAATGATGTTGCAGAAAGCGCAACGATGACTGCAGTCTGGAGCATCTTTTTCACGGGAATAATCCCGCTAAAGCGTCCGATAAGAAAGCTCCCCGTAATGATTGCCAATCCATTGATTCCAAATAGCACACTAAATACTTGTGGAGAGACCCCATAAATTCCCTGGTAGACAAATGGAGTCCCCGACACATAAGCAAAACTCCCACCATGGATAAATCCAACAACTAAAGCATAACCGATAAACGAGCGATCCGTAAATAAACTCCCCATCGTTTTTAACGAGGCACCTACTGAGCTTGGGATTCGATTTTCAGGCGGCAAGGTTTCTCTAAGGTTGAAAGCCACAATTACAACCATGATAAGGCCAATTAAAGCTAAAGAATAAAAAATACTCTTCCAATTTGTTGACTCAAACGATAAAATAAAGCCGCCAATCATTGGAGCCATCATCGGAGCAACAGCGTTTATCACCATTAGCAATGAAAAGAACTTTGTAAGCTCTGGGCCACTGAATACATCGCGCACAACGGCACGCGAAAGAACAACACCCGCTGAAGCAGTGAGCCCTTGTATAAATCGAGCACTAATCAATATTATTATATTCGGCGCGAGCGCACAGAGAAGCGAAGCGAAAGCAAACAGCGCTGTAGCAATTAGTAAAGGCTTCCGTCTCCCTTGGGCATCACTAATCGGGCCAACAACTAATTGACCGACAGCAAGCCCTAATAAACATGCAGTTAAACTTGCTTGTACAAGCGAAGCACTTGTATTGAAATCCGCAGCAATCCCAGGAAAACTCGGCAAATACATATCAATGTTAAGCGGTCCTAAAAACGCTAGCATTCCTAGCAGCAAAGCTAAGCCCAACCGGGTTGCGCCGGTCGGGTTATGTTGTATCGTTAATTCTTTTTGTAAATTCATTTACTCATTCCTTTTAGCAAATACTATTAAATGGTCCTTCCTTTGCAAAGTATTGATCGATTATCTTTAACACCCCATTTTGATTATTCGCTGGGGCAATATAATCGGCGAGCTGCTTCACATCTTCACTTCCATTTTCCATACCAAATTCATATGTAACATGTTTTAGCATCTCAATGTCTTTTTTAAACATATACAAAATAAGCGGAATAATCGTACCAGTAAGTATCCCAATCATAAGTCCAGCTATTAACATCCTGATAATATGCACAGCAAAGACAGTTCTTTAGATGTTAAACACTTAGAACTGTCTTTGTTTACTCAAACTTTTCACGTATTAACGGTCTGTAATACCCCTCCTCTAAACATGAGGGAAAACCAATATGTGAAGGCCGGGGATAAACAGTCCGTAAATCCCTGATTCTGTTCAACTAACATTCAGTGGGGGGTAAGGATGCCCCACTGAATGAAGTTTCACTTTATTGTAATAATTCTTTGACTTTATCACTATCAGCTTCTAGTTTCAATCCAGTATCAACTAATGGACTAATAGTAGAAACTGCAGGCATTTTATTACCATGGTAATACTCAATTATATCGTCTTGATTAATAGAATAAAGTACAGCTTGGCGTAATTCTGTATTTGTAGCTATTTCACGGTCTTTGTCTTCCATATTGAAAGCAAGATAGGTAACGCCATTACTTTCATTTTGCTGAAGTGTTAATTTAGCATCCTCTTCAACAATATCGTATTTGTTTTCCGGAACACCGTTTAAGATATGAATTTCCCCATTCCGCAGCGCCGATAGAGCACTATCAGAGTCTTCTATAAATCTTACAATAACTTCTGATATGTTAGGCTCATAATCCGTACCAGGCATATACCCCGGATTTTCCACAAAATGGGCTTCATAATCATTTTTATAGGTCATTATATAAGGCCCGCTTGCATAGAGGGTATTCTCTTGATCACTGTCTTCTAGAACAGTAGATTGATCACCGTAAGCAATATGTGTATTCACATCATAATCTTCTACTTCATACGTATTGATCTTTTCAACTTGCTCTTTAGAGACAATTCCGCCAGATTGATGAGCGAGATAATTAAGAACTTGCGGGAAAGGATTCGTTGTTGTTACTTTCACAACTTGATAAACTCCCGATGAGTTATCAACTTCAGTTTTATCCGACGTTAATGCTTCAATCTCTTGATCGATTCCGTCTTCTAATGCTTCTCGGATCGTTCTACCATCAGCTGTATCGCCATCAAGCTCACTTAAATCACTGACAATCGAAATCTCTTCCATATTTTCATGAAGGCTGTATGTCCGATGGTCTGGAACTGAATTTGGGTTTTTTGCACGTTCTAGCGAGAATACAACATCTTCAGCCCCAACAAGTTCCCCTGTATTTACAGCTGTGCCGTCTTCTACTGCAGCAAATTCAATATCGTCACGCAATAAGAAATAATACTCCTCATTTCCCTCTGCAATTGTATGGTTTAAAGACAATGAACCGTCTGAAACAATTTCATCATCATCAGTTAAATTAACAAGACGCACGTACAGATTCGTATTTAATGTATTGATAGAACCATCGTTTCCTTTAATAGGATCCAATGACGTCAGCGTTCCAATTGCTTGTTGTAAAATCAGAGGCTCTGTATCCCGCTTAGAAGTATCTGTAAAATCTATGGCCTCCCAAACTGCTGCCCTTGATTTTGGCAGGCGCACAGAAGACTCATCAATTATTTCGTGATTTACCCCTTGTGCTTTGTAAGATGTGTAAAGCGGTACGATATACGCCTGGTCAAATACAATATGCTGCTCTAATTCTTTATATGTTTCCACATATTCGTCTGCTAACTCTGTACTTGCTTGATTGATCAACTCATCTGCCCGTTCATCCGCAAACAAGCTGTTATCTCCTTCTGAAGTAAATAACGAGCGTACCGCATAATCCGGATTGCCAGTTACTGTCGTCCAGCTGTTTAATGCTAAATCATAATTTCCTGCTTCTTTCTGCGTTGTAAAGCTACCGTAATCTGGTTGTATATTCAGCTTAACATTGAATCCATTTTTCGTCAGCTGATCACGCAGAATATTTAAATCATCCTCATTTGAACCCATTCCTAAAATTTCAACCGTATTATCCCCTGAATCTATTTCTCCGCTTCCACCCTCATTTACATCTGACTCCGTATTTAGGCAACCCGTTAAAATGAGCAAAAAAGCGCCTAACAAGACATATAATCTTTTCAATGTATTAACCCCCCAAATTTAGTAAATATATTAATCTAGCTTTGGATCTAATGCATCCCTTAACCCATCACCTAAAAAGTTAAAGGACAAGACGAGTAAAATTATCGCGATACCCGGAAAAATAGCTAAATAGGGATTTGTCTCCAGATACATGCTTCCTACTTTTAATATATTCCCCCACTCTGGAATATGCGGTTCAACCCCTAAGCCGAGGAAGCTCAAACTACTTGTCGCAATCACTGCAGTTCCAATCGTTAAAGATGCCTTCACAATCATAGGAGCAAAAGAATTAGGAACGACCTGCTTAAAAATAATCTTCCACTCTGATTCTCCTAATGCCTTAGATGCCTCTACAAATTCCAGGTTGGAAACCGATAGCACATTAGCACGCATTGTTCTGGCATAGGTCGGAATCGATCCCACACTTAACGCAATGATTAAATTAGTCGTGCTTGAACCAAATGCTGCAATAATCGCAATAGCAAGCAGAATACCTGGAACTGCATAAATTACATCCAAAATACGCATTAGTACATTGTCGAGTGTATTTTTATAATATCCGGCCAGGGCTCCTAGGAATCCGCCAATAACTAACGGAATAATCGTCGTTATGACTCCTACGGTTAATGAAATTCTAGCCCCATAGATAATTCTTGAGAATACATCCCTGCCAAAGTCATCTGTTCCAAATGGATAGGCTAAACTTGGCTCCATTAGCATGGATGCGTAGTTATTTTCCGTGGCAAATCTGTCTACAAATGTTCCATAACTTATTACTGAAATGGAAAATGTAAAAATAACAAACAATAATCCAAGCATGGCTGTGAAGTTTTTAGTAATACTTAACCAGAATTTATTCCACCTATCAATTTTTGAATCATCTCTAATCACTGTTTTTAATAGAATGCTATAACCTAAAACAAAACCAAACAAATTTCCTGTAAACCCGGCTAATAATATCACACCACCTAACCATTTTAATTTCGAATAACCACCTTGAATCAAATCAATTTTCCCAAAAATGATTACTGTAATTAAAGAAAATATAATGAAGAGCGCCAAAATACTCATCGATGGCAAAAATGTATTAGATACATAAGGTTTAAAAATATTGAATAGTGACACAGTAAATATTAAAATGTTCGTCAAGAGCATATAATATGCCAATGTATATTCAATAGATTCTTCCTTTCTTAGCACTCTAAAAGCAAATGCAGTGATAAAAACATTTCCAACTGTTATCCCCAGCAACTGAAGGGTACTCAGGACCCTCGTCCTTTTTTGAATTTCGCCTTTGTCCCGCAAATCTTTCTTTAACAATTGAATAAGTACACCTTGCAAGACTGTTCCAATTAAATAGGCAAGTGTAACAATACTCCAAGACACACTCCCTTCCTGATAATCATACGCATTAAAGAAGAAAACGATTGTCAATGCTAGAGAGAGAACAAAGGCAAAATGAGCATGCTTGTATTCTTGTGAGTTTTTAAGTATAAAAGTTTTTGGCAATGTCACTTTTTCCACCTCGTTACGTTTTCTTCATTTCCGAACGGATTCTTGGATCCAGGAAAGCATATAAAATATCAACAACTAAATTCACGATCGATATAACAATCGCAATATAGACGACTCCTCCAAGAACAGAAGGAATGTCCGGGATGAATTGTTTATCCACAATATAACTACCTAACCCACTAATATTGAAGACCTTCTCTGTGACTGCCGCCCCCCCAAGCATCCCACCAAACTGAAGACCGATAATTGTTATGATCGGAATCATCGCATTTCGAAGAGCGTGGTTCATAAAAATACTTCTCGGCAATAGTCCCTTTGACTTTGCTGTCACAATATAGTCCTCACTAATGACCTCTAAAATAGATGAACGAGTCATCCGCGCAACGGAAGCAGTCAATCCTGTACCAAGTACAATAACTGGCATGATAATCGAAGCCATATCACCTGGATAATAGGTTGCAGGTAGTATATTCCACTTTATAGCAAACGTTAAGATGAAAATAAGTCCTTGCCAAAAGTTTGGAATCGATAAACCTATCAAGGCAATAAACATAAAGCTATAATCCCAAAATGAATTCCGTTTGGCTGCAGGTATTATTCCAACCGGTAAAGCTATAATGACTGACATTAATAGTGACCATGTTGCAATAGTTAGCGTGATCGGAAAACGATCACTAATGGTTTTTATGACATTTTCATTTCCGGTATAAGAACTGCCCAAATCAAATGTAAGAATTCCTTTTATTGCATCCCACAGTTGCACAATGTATGGTTGATCCAATCCGTATTGTTGATTAAAAGCCTCACGTTGTTCCATTGTTGCTGCTTCTCCCAATATGTTCGCGGCCGGATCCGTTGGTGAAAAGTGTAAGATGGTAAACACAAAAATAATCACAGAAATAATTACAAAAAGGGTTTGTACGAGTCGTTCCGCAATGTATCGAATCATTGGTCTCGGATAAACCAATAACAATAAATACATTAAAATTCCCGGGATGAAAGTAACTATAACGAAAAGTGGTTTTTCAAGACATTTTCCAAAAAAGGTAGCGTAATTTTCTCTCGTTAGATTTTCAGTAGCTAATTCTTTTTCCGCCATCTCTTGGATCCGTTCATTTGCCAAATTAGCCGCTTCATCGTCCATTTCTTTTTCATTCACCGGGCGATGGAAAAATTGTTGTTTATTTTTATATTGTTGTTTATAACGTTCCAACAAACTAAGATATGTAGAAGATTCTTTCTTTATGTTAATTTTCTTTTGCAGGGCTTGTTCATACTCCTTATTTCTTGCCCCTGTCAAATAAGCAATCCCGGTAAATATATGAATAAGCAAACCTGACAAAAATAGCAAACTACTAAAGAAAGTACTTTCACTCAAATTGCGGTAAGTTACAGCAAAGCCGTTCTCTTTAAGTTTAGGCAGTCAAATCACCCTCTTTGCATTAATCTTGATTATCCCTAGGGATTTAGTATACTATTCAATAGCATAAAATGTAATCAACAAGAAGTCAATATATTAAGACTACATAATTTCAATTATAACTATTTAAAAATGAGGGTAATCATAATGGAGAAAATTTTACAGGTAGATGATTTACACGTTTCCTTTATCACCCAAAATAAAGTAACGGAGGCTGTTAAAGGAATAACATTTGATGTACATAAGGGAGAGACTCTAGGAATCGTTGGAGAATCAGGGTCTGGTAAAAGTGTCACTGCCCGTTCAATTATGAAGCTATTGCCATCTCCTCCTTCTTTAATGACCGCTGGTAATATTCAATTTTTCGATAAGCCAATTTCCGAGTATACAGTTCAGCAGATGGACACCATTAGAGGAAATGATATTAGCATGATTTTCCAAGACCCAATGACTTCCTTGAACCCAACGATAAGGATTGGAAAACAGATTGATGAAACCCTTCGGAAGCACCAAAAATTTTCATCTGCTGAAGCAAAGAAAAGAACGATTGATATGCTGAAAATGGTTGGCATTACGAATGCAGAGGAACGCTACAATCAATATCCTCATGAATTTTCCGGCGGGATGAGACAACGTGTCATGATAGCAATGGCACTCTCCTGTCAGCCAAAGTTACTAATCGCTGACGAACCGACAACAGCACTTGATGTGACAATTCAAGCGCAAATTTTACGTTTAATGAAAAGAATGCAACAGCAATTTGACACCTCCATTATATTGATTACACATGACCTTGGGGTTGTCGCTGGAATGTGTGACAGGGTCATCGTTATGAAAGATGGAGAAGTTGTGGAGCAAAATACGATTGAAAAAGTATTTTCCGCTCCAAAGCATCCATATACGAAAAAGCTTTTAAATGCATTACCACAAATTAATGCTAAAAAAGAACCTAAAGGACAAATTACGTTACCTAAAGATATCCCGCCCGATCAACCACTAATCGAAGTGCAGGATTTAACACAAGAATTTCCCATGGGAGCAGGTCGCTCAATAAAAGCGGTTGATTCTATTAGCTTTTCGATTCATCCTGGTGAAACACTAGGCTTGGTGGGAGAATCCGGCTCAGGTAAGTCGACTACAGGTAGACTTTTATTACAATTACAAAAAGGGATTGGCGGCGATATTTTATACAGGGGCATGTCACTTAATCGAATGAACACGAAAGAAATGAAACAGCTTCGAAAAGAAATTCAGATTATTTTTCAGGATCCGTATGCTTCTCTCAATCCAAGAATGAAGATATTGGATATTATCGGTCAACCATTGGATATCCATAAATTATATAACACAAAAAAAGAACGGAGAGAACGTGTGGAGGATTTATTACAGCTCGTAGGGTTACAAAAGGAACATGCCATGCGTTATCCACATGAGTTCTCCGGCGGACAGCGACAAAGAATCGGGATTGCCCGTGCACTGGCAGTTGAGCCCAAATTCATTGTATGTGATGAACCCTTATCTGCACTTGATGTATCGATCCAAGCTCAAATTGTCAGCTTGCTGAAGGATTTACAGAAAAAATTCGGACTTACTTATTTATTTATCGCCCACGACTTGTCAGTTGTTAAACATATAAGTGACCGAATAGCAGTCATGAATGCTGGAAAAATTATCGAACTTGCCGAGAGTGAGGAATTATACAGTAATCCTATCCATCCATATACGAAATCACTTTTAGACGCTGTCCCTGTTCCGAATCCTGCAATCGAATCGGTTAGATTGAACAGAAATATTGAACGACGCAATTTCCATATTAAGGGGGGTGTTTTAAAAGAAGTATCGGACGGACATTGGGTATTACAATAATATAAGAAAGCGGATGGTCAGAAGAAACCATTCTGCTTTCTTTTTTATTATGATGTTTATCACGCATTAACGGTCTATAATACCCCCACCTCTAAACAGGAGGGAAGCCCAACATGTGAAGGTGGGGGATAGATAGTCCGTAAATCCCTGATTCTGTTCAACTAACATTCAGTGGCGGAGGTAAGGAAACCCCCACTGAATGAAGTTTCACTTTATCAACTTGGAATTCATACTGGAAAGCAAGAAAAAAGAGTCAAGAAAAATTAATTCCTTAACCCTATTTCATACTAATAAGCAAGCCGTGCTTCCAGCTCTATTTTTTCTGCTTTCCTTGTCTTAATAAGCGTAATCCATTTAAGATTACTAGAATAGTGGAACCTTCATGGAATAACACTGCCATTGGTAAATTCAATAATCCAAATAAATTCAAGATAACCAAGGCGAGAATCACCCCAATGGAAAAAGCAACGTTCCCAACAATAATTCGATTTAGTCTGTGACTTAGCTTAAAGCTATAAAATAGTTTGGCTAAGTTATTTTTTACAATAACGACATCGGATGATTCCATTGCAACAGATGAACCGCTTCCCATCGCGATACCAATATCTGCATTCGCAAGTGCTGGCGCATCGTTGATCCCATCCCCAATCATTCCGACAATCTTACCTGCTTGCTGGCTCTCATGAATGTATTTAATTTTGTCTTCCGGTAGACACGATGCAACATAATCAACTCCACCAACTTCATCTGCGACTTTCTTCGCAACCGTTTCGTTATCTCCTGTAAGCAAGGCAACACGGATCCCTTCCTTTTGGAATCCCGCCACCGCTTCGGCAGATTCTTTCCGCACGCGATCAGCAAGAGAGAAGTAGCCGACGATTTTGTTATTTTTTCCTACAAAAATATTCGTATTTCCGTCAATCGCTTTCTTCCGGTAATTATGAATATCTTCATACTGATCAAATACAGAAGGCTTTCCGATTTGAATTTCACCTTTTTTCATTCCGGAACCAGCTACTTCTTCAACCGGTTCATTCCGATCAATCTGGTCTAAATCCAAATAATTGAACGTGTCTACAATCGCTCTTGCAATCGGGTGACTGGACTGTTGCTCCATATATACGACTTCACTTAATATATCCTCTTGTGCTGCATAATCAACAACTTCAAATTCGCCATGTGTAAGCGTACCAGTTTTATCACTATAGAGCACATCCATCGTGCTCAGTGCTTCCATTGCCGCTCCACCTTTAAATAACACACCATTCCTTGCCCCATTACTGATCGCACTGAGGGTAGCCGGAGTGGCGGATGCTACAAGTGCACATGGACTTGCTACCGTCAACATAACCATCCCACGATAAAATGCTTCTTGGAAGGTAAAATCATTAAATGCGTAAAGGATAAAAATAAAAATTGGAACCCCAACCAACACACTGATCACATATTTCGATTCAATCCGGTCAATAAATTTGGATACATTAGACGGCCGATTTTGTGCTTCTTCAACCATCCGTATAATATTGGAAAATACTGTCTCATTACTTAATTTGTTCACTTCAAGATGAAAAGCATGACCTTCATTAATTGTTCCTGCAAATACTTCATCTCCTTTTTCTTTACTAACAGGAACAGATTCTCCAGTCAACGCAGCTTCGTTCACCATTGTTTGCCGGTCCGTGATGCCATCAATGGGAATAAGCTCTCCTTTTGATACAACAACCATATCTCCTATGTTTAAATCGTCTGTCGGAATCTCAACAACTTCCCCATTATCTCTTAAAACTTGCGCAGTTGATGGAACTTGTGACATAAGCTCGGAAATAGCATTGGTCGATTTAGCTGATGCATAATCTTCAAGCGCCTCTGCTCCGGCGAAAATGAGTAAAAGAATCGCTCCTTCCGATTCATAATTAATAAGAACCGCACCAAGCGCAGCTAAAATCATAAGTAAGTCAACATTGGGAGATTTCGATTGAATGGTATCTACTACTGCACTTTTCGCAGCAAAGAATCCTAAAAAGAATATCGCTGCATAAAATGATAGTCGACTCACGATTTCAATAAACGGCGCGAATATAAATCCAAGAATAATAAAGAAAATACCAACGAGAAGAAACTGGCCAGGACGGCTTTTGATTAGATAGTTGAACATATTAAGTATCCTTTCTTGAGGAGAATTTAATAAAACAAACTATATACGTTATTACTTTATAGTAATTATAATTTAACTATACCATTAGAAAGGTTTTCCAGCAACTAAAATAGCAACCCACCTAACGAAACCAGGTGAGTTGCTTGTATTTTACTTTATTACAGTACAGCGTAACCTAATTTTTCTATTGTTTCCTTTATGTCATCAGCACTAACCTGTTCTTCATTAAACGTTGCCTTTACTTTACTTGAGTTGAACATCACTTTCGCTTCTTCTATACCATCGATTCTGCTTAAACCTGTTTCAATCTTTTTAATACATGTTGGGCAAGTGAGGGGCTCCAATTGAAATTTAACTGTTGTCATTATTCATCTCTCCTTTGTTATTTTCTACCTTTATCATATCCTGTATCCCATATTCTTTCTTTGACCTACGTCAAGTTTTTAAATTTTTTCTTTGATATTTTGTGCTCGCAGGGAATCGTTTCAATTCGCTGACCCCATTAAACAAGTTTTGCTTTAAGACTTTCTTTGACTTCTTGATTCTTCTTGTTGAAACGGATTAGTCGCATCGCATTTAAAATTACCGCAAGTACGCTTGCTTCATGGATGAACATTCCTGACGCTAGATTGATTACTCCTGCAAGTACTCCTATTAAGAGAAGGAACACGACTCCGACAGCAAGGAATGTGTTTTGCTTCATATTACGAATTGTCGCTTTTGATAAAGAATAAGCGTGGGAGTACTGCGACAATTTATCTGCCATCAAGACGACATCTGCTGTTTCCATTGATATATCCGTCCCTCCTTCTCCCATCGCAAGCCCGATATCTGCAGTAGCAATCGCCGGTGCGTCGTTGATTCCGTCCCCGGCCATGGCGACAACGTGACCGGATTCCTTCAACTTTTTCACATACTTTACTTTGTCTTCTGGTAACAATTCTGCATAAAACACATCAATGCCCAACTCGTTGGAGACAAGTTCTGCTGCATGTTTGTTGTCACCCGTCAGCATGATAATTTTCTTCACACCATTACGTCTCATTTCAGCTAGTGCAGCTTTAGCATCCTCTCTAATCTGGTCTGCAATGGAGAATATTCCTGCTATCGCACCATCGATGCTTACGAAAATAGCGGTATTTCCTGCCTTTTCTTGGTTAATTTGATAAATTGCCACTTCTTCTGGTATGTGGATTCCTTCTGCATTCATCAATTTACGATTACCAATTGCAAGCCCATAATCGCCAACGGTAGCTTTGATTCCGCCCCCTTTAATGACTTCACTACTTTCCGGCTCTCTTGTTAATTCAAGATTTCTTGCTTGAGCCTCCTTCACAATCGTTTGACCCAAGTGATGTTCAGAGATTGTTTCCGCTTCAGCTACAAGCTGTAATAATGTCACTTCATCATAATTACCGAACGTTTTAATATCCGTAACTTCCGGCTTTCCTTTCGTTAGTGTACCCGTTTTATCAAAGACAAGGGTGTCTACTTTGGAGAGGTTATCCATCATTTCTCCACCTTTTACGAGAACGCCGTTTCTTGCACCATTACCAATCCCCGCTACGCTCGATACCGGGGCACCGATTACGAGGGCACCAGGACAAGCGACAACTAAGAATGTAATCGCGATATGCAGATCCCTTGTTATCAGGTAAACGAGTATCGATAAAACAACAACTGCCGGTGTATAAATATTGGCGAATCTATCCAAGAATTTTTGTGTTTTTGATTTGGACTCCTGAGCTTCTTCAACTAACTCAATGATTTTCGCAAACGTCGTGTCATCCCCGACTCGTTCCGCAATCATTTCAATATATCCATTATCAACAATCGTTCCACTGAACACTTGATCATCGTTACGCTTTGATACCGGTACAGATTCCCCGGTGACTGCAGCTTCATTCAGAAAGGCTTGCCCAGAAACGACCTTTCCGTCTACTGGCACTTTTCCCCCGGAACGAATGATGATGCGATCACCTGCCACGACATTTTCCACTGGAATTGTCTCTGTCTCGCCGTTACGGATAACCGTTGCTTCCTGTGGTGCCATATCGACAAGGTCTTTCAATGAGCGGCGGGTCTTCTCCAGTGTACGTGTTTCCAAGTAATCCCCGAATAAAAATAAGAACGTCACGACAGCTGACTCAACAAACTCACCAATGAATAGAGCGCCGATGACGGCAATCGTGACAAGAAGTTCAATGCTGAACACCCGCATTCTTACGGCCTGGTACGCTTTAATGAAAATTGGAATTCCTGCTAAAACTGTAGCGAACACTAAGATTGCTTGCCTCAGCTCGTAGGGACCAAAATAATGAATAATAAGCGCGAGAATTAACGATGCTCCTGATAGAAACGTAATTTGTTTTTTAGCTTTATTAATCCAGCGTATAAACATCTTCATCTCTCCTTTTTGGTATATTTAGTATTGCGTTATCTTCTGCCTTTATCATATCGAAGAATCCAAAGGGAGTAATTGACACGCGTCAAGTTTTGAGGATAAGTTTAAAGTTAGTTTCTAGACATAGCGGGTTATAAAAAATCTTCAGAGGGTTTTAAGGAGCATAAACAATCCTTTAAAGAATGTATACTTAAATACAACATATATCGAAGGATTTCAAAGGATTTATCGCTCTTCAATAGGATGTAAATAAATGGGGATTTCATGTTAGATTGCCTGATGATTTAAAGGTAAATGGTGTCGTTAAAACGGATCAACTAAAAAATTTAGATTTCAAAGCTAGAAATTCTGAAACTATTGAAAATGCACCAGAAGAGATTGTTGAAGACTGCTTGAAGAAGATTAGGACATTTTTATAGTCTATATATAAGGATGTTTGAAAAAATTGTGGGATTTGATGATATCCTTTGTGCCGAATGTGATGAGATTTAATCTGTTCACCATTTTTCTCCCTCAACATTCTATTATAAACTCAATTTTTGCACTGATAAACTTCATAAAATTGCTCTTAACCACTGTACGAAGAGTTCAATACCATAAACGGACAGCTTTAGTAGTGAATTCAAGCAAAGTAAGTGTTTTCAGATGCTGATAAGATTTTCAGCCCGAGTGAACTAGGATCTTGTTCAAACGGGAATGGGGCTCCTCTATTTACCCGAGCGGACTGGAATCTGCTGCATTCGATCGATTAGAGCCCCGCTATTCACTCGAATGAACTCGAATCACCTTCAAACGAGTCATTAGAATCCTCTAATCACTCAATTGAAGTTTTGGGATCGTTCCATAACTATAATGAATTACTGGTTGCACTGATTATACCAAGGGATAGCTCAATGTTTCAGACTACGAAAGTTAAATTTAGAGGAAATTTATCTTTCTTTTCAACAAAAATACCAAAGAAACGAAGCAGCATTGTCTCTTTGATATTTTTTAATTATGATTCAATATACAGTTGAATTTCATTTCCTTCCACTTCAAAACGCCTCATTTTTGGCTTTTCTTCAAAATTAATCGATTGAACGATTAGATTTTCATGCAGCAAGTCATCAAACTTAACTAATACTTTTTGAAGTTCCGGATTAGCTTGGATAAAAAGATCTATTCTTAACTCAACAGGAAGATTCAACTCTTTCCGATACGATTGAACAGCACGAATAAATTCCCTAACCAATCCTTCTTCTTTTAATGCTTGCGTCAGTTCCGTATCTAATAAAACAGTAATATTATTTCGTTCTAATAATTCAAAACTGGATCTGCCTTTTTTCTCGATTATTAAATCACCTAAAGTAAGTGTTACCATTTCTCCTGTACTTAACGGTAACTTCAGTTCTTTTTCTTCAACAACTTCTTCTTTCTGTTTATCAGTTAGCGCCTCGACCTTATTTTTTACCTCACCAACGTACTTACCTAACTTTGGACCAACCACGGAAAAGTTTAATTTTAGATTGTATTGTAGATATGCACGCTCATCTACATTAAATATGACGTCCTTCACATTCAATTCATCCCGTATAATAGAAGCGTACTTTTCCAATTGTAATGAAGCAAATTCTTCTTTTAAAATGATAACCAGTTGGGCCAGAGGTAATTTCGTTTTTATCCCTGTTGTATTTCTGATCGATCTTGTAAGTTCAACTATTTGTAATACCGCATCCATATCTTTCTCTAATTGTTGATCGATCTTTGTCCCGTCTGGTGAAGGATAGTCAGATAAATGAACGCTATCTTCTACTAACTCGGAATAAATATCTTCTGTAATAAATGGAGTGTAAGGAGCCATGAGTTGCATGAGCTTCGTTAACACTTCAAATAAAGTGCTAAAAGCCGCTCGTTTATCATCACTCATTCCACTGCTCCAGAAACGCTGTCTGGAATTTCTCACATACCAATTACTTACCTCATCGATAAATAATGCTATCGATGTTGCACCCCTCGTAATTTCATATTCTTCTAAGCTTTGAGTAACTTCCTTTATTACCGTATTTAAGCGTGAAAGAATCCACTTATCAAGCACGTTCTGTTTGCCGCCGAAATCTTTTCGGGCATCAAATTGATCTATCTTGGCATACATGGAATAAAACGAATATACGTTTTGTAGTGTATCGATAACTTTAGATTTTGCCTGACTCACTGTTTGTTTAGAAAAGCGTTTATTATTCCAAGGCGAACTGTCGGCTAATAACGCCCATCTTAATGAATCAGCGCCGAATTCATGTATCAGCTCAGCAGGGTTCAATGCATTCCCTTTGCTTTTAGACATCTTTTGCCCATGTTCATCTAAAATATGGCCTAAAGAAAGAACTCGTTTATATGGTGACTGGCCGGTAAATAAAGTGGAAACTGCTAATAGACTGTAGAACCAGCCTCTTGTTTGATCAACTCCTTCAATAACTACATCCGCTGGGAATTGTTTCTGAAATAATGCTTCGTTTTCAAATGGATAATGATATTGAGCAAATGGCATCGAACCACTATCAAACCACACATCGATTACCTCGTTCGTTCTAATCATTACACCTCCGCAAGAACATCTGAGGTATATCCGGTCCACGTATGGTTTATGCAACTCAATATGTTCAGGTAACTCCTCGGTAGAAAGGTCTCTTAATTCATTTATAGAGTGTGGGGCTTTTTCAGCGCCACAACCCTCACAAGTCCATACGTTTAACGGAGTTCCCCAGTATCTGTTGCGTCCGATATTCCAATCAACCATGTTATCCAAAAAGTTCCCAAACCTTCCATTTCTCATATGGGGCGGGTGCCAAGCCACTTCTTGGTTATTTGCTTTCATTTTTTCTTTTACAGCAGTTGTTTTAATAAACCAGCCTTCCATGGCATAATAAAGAAGTGGGCTATCACACCGCCAACAATGAGGATAGCTGTGTTCATATTTTTTCTTATCGAATAAAAGATTTTCTTTGGCAAGCATTTTTATAATCTCGACATCACAATCTTTCACAAATTGCCCTGCAAGCGGAGTGACATAATCCTTATACCGCCCCTTTGTATCAACAACATTTACAAAGTCAAATCCATAATCCTTGATTGCCTCATAGTCATCTTCCCCGTGTGCAGGAGCCAAATGAACAATACCAGTTCCACTATTTTCCGTTACAAAATCCGCTCCAATAATACGATATCCTTTATCTACTGTGACATAATTAAAAATGGCTTCATATGAAAGACCAATCAATTCTTTTCCTTTTAACACATCCAATATCTCATAATTTCCCTTTAAAACCATAGGTGCCAAAGACTCTGCCAAAATATATATATCTTCTTCAACTCTGACTCTTACATAGTTCATATTCGGATTCACAGCAAGTGCAACATTACCTGGTAACGTCCATGGCGTTGTTGTCCAACCTAGAAAATATTCGTTTTCCTTCCCTTTCAAACGAAATTTTGCGGTTACAGATAGATCTGATACATCTTTATACCCCTGTGCAACTTCATGTGAGCTTAGAGAAGTCTCACAGTTTGGGCAATACGGAACAACCCGGTGTCCTTTATACAACAATTCTTTCTGATGGATAATCGATAAGATATTCCAAACAGACTCAATATATTCATTGTTCAACGTTACATAAGGGGCATCCATATCTACCCAATACCCAAGTTCTTCGGTGAATTCTCTCCACTCATTTTCATAAGTGAAAACACTCTCTTTACACTTTTGGATAAAATTTTCAATCCCGTACGCTTCAATCTGATCCTTCCCACGAATGTTTAACTGCTTTTCAATCTTCTAACTCGACAGGTAAACCATGTGTATCCCATCCCGCCTTTCTTAATACTTGATATCCTGACATCGTCTTATATCTTGCTACAAAATCTTTGATGGTTCTGCCAAGTGCGTGACCTGCATGGGGTAATCCGTTAGCTGTCGGCGGCCCTTCATAAAAAACATACGTCTCTTTCCCCTCGCGATTAGAGATTGAATGTTGAAAAGTTTTCTCCCGCTCCCATTTTTTACGTATTCTTAATTCCCTCTCGACATTTGTTTCCTTCAAAATATCACCTCATTTAATATTAAAAAAGCCCGATTCCACCTACGTAGAATCGAGCTCCTATTTAACTCGCCTTTAAACAAAATAAAAAACCATCGCAGTGGTGGTTTTTTTACTTGCTAAATACACTACGTACTATCATACGTGTCCTGGTTATCGGTAGGATGCCGTCAAAGTTTAATTCCATTCAACTTTGCTTCTCGGAAAGGATTTTCATTACGGACTTACCATTGACTCTCAGCAATTCGTCAACTCTCTGTAGATAAGATTCCATAATTACTCGTTTTCGTCATCAAATTGGATATTAAATTGTTGTAAACAATATCTTATTATTGTATAAATGTCAAGTTATAATTTACAAATACTCCATAATTTCATTGTTCCCCTTCATTTAATTTTCGAGCGTTCCAAAAACTAAAGTTTCTGTGCTCTACTTTACACCTTCCTCACAACAGTCACCCTCTGTATAAACAGATAACTAAAAAGATATAAACCAATACCGATTACGAAAATCGTTGCAAAAGTCAGCATGGATGCATCAGATAAAATATTCGCAAATGCTTCAATTAACCAGCCCTCAAAAAGACCATACAAGATTACGACTAGTATTGCTCCTAATGTAATTCCTCCACCTAGTAAACCAGATTGGTAAAATATTAATCCGACTAATAATAGTAAGGCCATAAGAAAGAACATAATGAATGTATCAATAACTGTTCTTGTCAACCACGTATCTGTCAGCAGCATAGCCGGATGTCCAAAAATATAGTTTGTAACACCGAAGACGTTAAGCAGCCCTTCTAAAATTGTCTGCAAGGTATTAGCCGCTATCGCCATTAATAGGGAATAGCAAAAGAAGAAATAGGCATAGCTCAGAAAAATGTTTTTCCGAATCGCTCCCATTTTCAATCCAAAAGGAATGTCCTTTTTAACACTTTGAAAAGCAATAATTGCGACATTCGTATACGTTGCAAACGGGAACGCCCAATAAAATCTGCTCCCTTCTACGCCCATCAAGAAATAAGCCATAATACTAGTAGCAACGGTAATCGCAATTAGAATCGTCCAAAAGATCTTCACATGATACTTCATGTCTTGTGTATAATAATAAATAAGTCCTTTCACTTGATTATTCATGCGTGCGCTCCTTTCTTTTCTGTCAAATGAATCATTAATTCCTGTACCGGAACCGCTTCTGCATCTAATCCGAAATCTTTCGCTTCTTCGCTAGTACCAAAGGCATAGGCCATTGAATTTCCTGCAAGACTTTTGAGTTCAATCACATCTTTACCTTGTAAAAATTGATCTACTTTTTCCGTCGGTCCAGACACGGCTACCGTTTGTTGTCTTAACACCTCTGAATCCTCCTGCAAAACGACCAAGCCTTCCTGCAAGATAATTACCTCTTCAAACATTAAACTCACCTCATCAATTAAATGGGTGGAAAAGATGATTGTTCTTGGATAATCCTCGTAATCCTCTAACAATAATTCATAAAATCGTTTCCGTGACGGCGCGTCCATTCCAATATATGGTTCATCAAAAACGGTAATCGGAGCCCTGCTCGCTAAGCCAACCGTGATACCTAAAGCAGACTCCATCCCTTTGGATAATGCTTTTACTTTTAATCGAGGTGTTAGATTAAATTCTTTTAATAAATCTTCTGCAAAGGAGTAATCCCAATTCGGATAAAAGTAAGAAAATATCTTTAACACATCTTTGATTTTCAGTTCTTTGGGGAAGTTATTGGATTCCTTAATCAGACAAATCGATTCCGTCAATTCTTGCTGATCGAATGGATTTTCACCAGCAATTTTTATTTCTCCACTCGATGGCATAATTTGGCCACTAAGAATATTCATGAATGTCGTTTTCCCGGCACCGTTTCTCCCAAGCAGACCGTAGATTTTATTTTTCTCGAGTGCAAAAGATACATGATTTAATGCATACTTTTCTCCATACTTCTTACTCAAATTATTCACTTCAATCTTCATATCCTTCATCCTTCCTTTGCAGCATTTCTATAAGTTCTTCATCTTTAATCTGAAGCTTTTTTGCTTCCTCTTTGAGTGGTAGCATGTAATTGTCATAAAAAGTCTGTTTCCTTTTCTCCATAACAATCTCTTTTGCTGTTTCGGTAACAAACATGCCCACCCCTCTCTTTTTAACCAATATTCCTTCTCCGACCAACTCATTAATCCCTTTTCCAGCGGTTGCAGGATTAATTTGATAAAAGGCAGCAAATTCATTCGTTGATGGTACCCTGGTCCCCGTCTGATAGGATTCATCCATAATCGAATCCTCAATTAAATCCTTTATCTGCATGAAAATTGGCTTGCTGTCATCTAGTTTTTTCTTCATTTAAGTTCATTCCTTAGTTGGTTAATTACTTATGTAATTAACCATATAACACCTTCAGATAAATGTCAATCCCATTTTCTAAAATTAAGCTTAAAAAGGCTCGATCCCACATATGCAGAATCGAGCTTGTCTATAATAATTTTGCCATATAATATTCATCCATGAACTCATCACCTATAAGCAAGGAATGCCTTTTGGTCCCTTCTATTTCAAACCCTGCTTTTCTATATAATGAAAGAGCTGTATCATTCTTCGTAACCACAGTTAATTCCAACCTTCGAATATTCCTATCCCGTGCCCAACGATCCAACCGATAAAATAGTTTTGTACCAATTCCTTGTCCTCTCTTGGCTTGTAATATGCCGACAACGATATAAACGGAATGCTTATTTCTTCGTGCCTTTCCACCTATTGCAAAAAGATAACCCACTAAATCCTGCTCCTTTTCTGCTACAAATATCGTAGAATTTTCACTTGCTTGTATGCTTTTGATCATTTCCACTTGGCTCTCTGCCTGAACTTCTCTTTCACCAGATTCCCAGAGCATATATTTTGAATTTTTTTCGACTTCCTTTATAAGATTAGCTAATTTTTTTGCATCAGTTGTACTAGCTTTTCTAATAATCATCACTTTCTCCCCTTAATTCTATATTTATTAATTATTCTAACTCAATTAATCTTACCATATATTTCAAAACTAAATTCCTAGTTATTAATGGAATTAATCTTAAACAGTTAGAGGACTGGATTGCGATCAACCCAGTCCAATACTAAAGGCATTTTTTGTTACATGTTAATTTTTCTTTTGTACAGCAATCCAAATTTCGCTATAAACAAATAAATCCCCCGTAAATGAAATTTCATTTCAGGAGCCTCAACCAATTCATAATCTGATGAAGGGAGCCACTCAGAAACAATTCATATTTTTCAGCATCGCTTATTCCCTCCTTCATAAGATTATTATAATAACAATTGAAAACGAATACCCGAAAAATTAGAACCGGATATTGTCGGTTTAAAACACGAATAGCATTAACTAAATTTTAAAATAATTATTAAATTTTCTCTTGACATTTATACGAAACCTATGTAGAGTAAAAATTATCAAAATTAAATATGTAATTTTCTTATCTAGAGAGGTGGAGGGACTGGCCCTTTGATACCTCGGCAACAGACTTTTTGAAGCACTGTGCCAATTCCAGTAGCGTTAAGCTTGAAGATAAGAAGAGAAACTAGTAATGCGATTTAAACCTCTTCTTATATTAAGAAGGGGTTTTTATTATTTTATTACATATAAAACAGGAGGAGAAGAAATGAAACGTACTCTAGAACAAAGGTTAAAAGAAGGAACAGTTATTGTTGGAGAAGGGTATTTGTTTGAATTGGAACGAAGGGGTTATTTACAAGCAGGGTCATTTGTACCGGAAGTGGCACTAGAAAACCCAGAAGCACTTAAACAAACCTATAGAGATTTTATGAATGCTGGATCTGATGTGATCTTAGCGTTTACGTATAATGGTCATCGAGAGAAGCTTCGCATTATTGGTAAAGAAGATTTATTAGAGCCGCTAAATCGGAGTGCAATTCGGTTGGCAAAAGAAGTAGCCAAGGAACACCCGACAGAGGAAGCACTTGTTGCGGGAAATATTTCGAATACAAATATTTTTGATCCAAATAATCCAGCTTCCAAGGAAGAAGTGAGAAGTATTTTTGCAGAAATGGTGAAATGGTGTAAGGAAGAGGGCGTTGACTACATTGTTGGTGAAACATTTTATTATCATGAAGAAGCATTAATCGCCTTGGAAGAAATTCAAAAACAAGGTTTACCTGCAGTGATTACGTTAGCCTTATTTGCGGAGAACATTTTAAGAGATGGATATACGGCAGATGAATCATGTAAAATCCTTTCTGAAAAGGGGGCATTAGTAGTTGGTCTGAACTGCTTCCGCGGACCTGATACAATGCATTCATACTTAGTGGACATCCGAAAAAATGTAGATGGCTATGTGGGCGCTCTACCACTTCCATATCGGACAACGGAAGAAAATCCGACATTCTTTAATTTGCCTGATGCCGGATGCAATTGCACATTGCCTACGGAAACAACTTTCCCGACTGCACTTGATCCGCTTTACCATAATCGTTTCGAATTAGCGGAATGGGCAAAAGAGGCAAAAGAGGCAAAAGAAATTGGTATTAATTATATCGGCTTATGTTGCGGTGCTTCACCTGCAATGCTAAGAGAAGTTGCAGAAGCTGTCGGAGTTGAAACAATAAATTCAAAATTCTCCCCGAACATGGAGAAACACTTTTTATTTGGTAATGATGAAACACTTAAAAAGCACAACACGGAATATCGTACAAAGGCATAATAAGATGACTGTTTTTTAATGAGTAACCCAACTTTAGCACTGTTAAATTCATAAAAATGCTCTACATCACTGTACAGAAGATAATAAGAAATGAAACAAGTTAACAATCAATCGATTTAAATAAAAAAGCTTACCATACCGAAATGTATTTGCTACAGCCAGCACATTTCTTTCGGGTAGGGTAAGCTCTCTCCTCATTTTAAATTTCGTAGTGCTTTTAAACATGATGATTATATTTATTCTTCGTCCACTTCAATATCTTCATCGACTACAGGGGCCTCCGGTTCATCATCAAAAAAGTCTGGCGGATTAGGTGGTGCGGAGGCATTATTACTAATACTGATTTCAACGGTATACGTCATTGGTACGAATTCATTGAATTTACTCATATTCACCACTGTTCCCTTTACTTCTGGAGAATAGACATACTTGACTATATACTTAATATCAGCGCCTTTTGATTGATATTCATCAAAGAATAACCGTGGCAGATCTCCTTCCATTTGACCACGGAAATCAGCTAAATACGGCTTACCTAATGAATACGTAACAGTAACACCCTTATCATCTTGGTCCGTTAATTTGGTTTCCGCCTCAACGGATTGGGAAATGAATCTTCCATAAGGTATGTCTGTATTGTATCTCTCTTTTACCGTCACATCTAAATCCGGGTAATTGCTAACTGCTTCCTCCGCAGTCAGTCCCCAAAAGTTTGGAACGACCGTAGCTTTACCTACAGATACCTTCACTTTCATCTTATCTCGTTTTGCTACCTTTTCATCTGCAGCTTCACTTTGACTAATAATATGTTCTGGCTCGATACTGTCAGAGTCAGCTTCTTCATAAGTCATGTCAATTTCATTCGTTTCTGCCCACTTTTCCACTTCTTCTTTGGGCTTTCCTGTAAAGTCAGGTACCGTTATATTCTTTTCAAAAACTTCCTTTCCTTTTGAATAATAGACGGCTGCACTGTGTTTACGTTGATATTCCGCCTCATCGACCCCACTATCCCGGATCGTAGTCTTAATATATTCCCCTTCTTCAAGGTCATCACTATACTCTGTAACCAATTGCAGGTTTTCCGCTTTATTTTCGTCAATCCAATTCCGTGCTTCCTCCTGGCTCATTTCCGAAAAGTCTGGGAGCGGTATAACCTCTTCTGGATCTGGTCCCAAGCTGCTCGTTAACTCTAGAGTCTTCCCTTTCCGTATTTTATCCCCAGCAGCTACACTTTGCTCAAAAACCTGATTGGCATCATATTCCATATTATACTCCTGGTTTAATTCAATTTCGACATCATTCTCACCTGCCCATTCCCGGGCCACGGATACAGACTCTCCTACAAAGTCTTCAACCTTCACATGGACAAGCAGATAATAGATGAAGAAAATCAAACCACAAGCTAAAACGGATCCTGAAATAATCAGCCACATCCGACGTCTCTTTTTTCTTCGGTAGTCCAGATCAATTTCCACTTCTTCTTCGGCATCCCGCTGTCGGCTGTTCCGTGTAGGGGAAGGCGCCCGCGGAGGATCGGTCTCAAGTTCAGATTTGTTATCTTCTATTTCCGAAGCAGGCGCTTGGTTTTCTTGGTTTTCCTGGTTTTCTCGTTTTTCCGGCAACTCTGTTTCTTCTTGATTCTCTGTTTGCCTATCTTGCTCCTCTTTTACTTGTTTATCTTTATCTTCCTCTTGCTCATTCAGCATATCTTGATACTTATCTTTATTAAATTTTGATAAAAAATCACTCATAAGAAGATAGTACACCTTTCCTTAGCAAGTAAGCCTGATCCGATTGCACTGCAATTTCATTGGAGTGCGTTACGACAACGACACATTTATCATGTTCGTGTGCCATTTTCTTAAAGATATCAATGATTTCCTGCTCCATCTCTTCATCCAAGTTCCCCGTCGGTTCATCGGCAAGA
Source organism: Oceanobacillus sp. HCA-5259 (assembly GCF_037892815.1). Taxonomy (NCBI): domain Bacteria; kingdom Bacillati; phylum Bacillota; class Bacilli; order Caryophanales; family Bacillaceae; genus Oceanobacillus; species Oceanobacillus sp. HCA-5259. The sequence goes on from NZ_JBBKBV010000014.1 coordinate 39,857, forward strand.
ATCAACTCTACGTTCGTCGCCAGCGCGCGGGCAATCGCCACACGTTGCTGCTCTCCCCCGGAAAGCTTGTTAACCGGACGATCGGCTTTACTTTGTACAATCCCGATATAATCTAGTAAATTATATGCAACTGTTTTTACATCTTCCGGAATGTCATTTTCTGTAATTGACATCGGAATCAACACATTTTCCACCGCAGTGAAGGTCGGGATTAAATTATAGCTTTGAAAAATAATACCGACATTATTACGGCGATACTTTTCATAGCCTATTTTCTTAATATCTTCATCATTAAACAAAACGGTCCCGCCATGCGGTGAATCCAAAGCACTGAGTAGGGATAAAAGAGTCGTTTTCCCTGAACCGGATTGCCCTAAAATCGTGTAGAACTTCCCCTTTTCAAAAGAAACAGATGTGTCTTTCAATATATAACGACGCTTGTCACCATCTTGATAATAATAATTTAAATCTTTCGCTTCTAATATCATCATTTCACCCCTCCATTACATCAGTATTTTCTTTGGATTCAACCGTAAAATATAAACAAGCGGAATAACCGTTGAAATTAAAATCGTTAACAGTCCAATTCCATAGAAGATAAGAATATAGCTTGAATTAAGGCTTACCTCATATGAATCCAAGACATCTTCTGTTGTTAGATTCGTCTGGATTTCACTAAAATACATCATTTCATCTTGAGATGTATTATGATCAGCTTTCATCATCGTATCGGATACCTGTCCGGCTATGAAGTTACCGCTGAATAGGGATAGCGTAATCCCAATTAAAGCAACAACCATTACTTCGATCAGTATTTGCCCGACAACGCGACCCCGTCGTTCCCCTAAAGATAAATAGATTCCTAGTTCACGTTTCCGGTCTCTCAAGAATAGTAGAACTACTAAACCAATAATCAGCACCGTTGCAATGACGGCAGCCGCTAGTACATATTTTGCTAGTTTCGACATCGACTCTACCGGACCGGCAATACTATCATACTGATCCGTAGCACTGACTACTGTATAAAGCTTCGGCAGTAATGGAGCTACCTCTTCTTCAAATGCTTCACTATCTTCCGGATTATTTAAGACGAACATTGGAGTGTAATATTCAAAGGAACTATCTTCCCCTTCCGCCTCCATCATCTCCGCAAATTCTTCATCTGACTTCAATAGCTCTTCCCAATAATATTCGGTTTCACTACGGACAATCTCATTTGGGACGTAGATTGTATTTTGGTAATCCATATCCATGAAATCGAACATTCCATCTTCTGAATCTTCCCCTGCATCTTCCTTCAGTGTTTGAGATTCAAATAGGCCGATTACTTCCAATACTACATCACGGGAAGTAACTATTTCCTCTTCACCGGTCTCATCATCATAAGTAAAGACCATATTGGATAACGTAAAGGTATCGCCCACATGCAGATTATTTAATTCTGCTAATTTTTGCGAAATAATGGCGACAGAAGTACCGTTTTCCACTTCTTCCTCGTTAAAGACGCGTCCATCAACTAATTTCGCCTTCTCTTCTTCAAAATCAAGAACAGGAGCATAGTTAATTCCTTTCACCATAAAGTCCATACTCGGGCCAAATTGAACTAAATCTTCCATATCTTCACCCTGATAACTCTCAATACTCTCTGACCCTAGAGAAGTGGACATATTATAATCATAATATTTCACATAGGAGAGCTCACCAATTTGTTTTATCAAATCGATGTCAATGTCTTTAATTTCCGTCTCCATCAATTCCGCTTCACTGAGAGCATCAAGCTTTTCATAATCAATCTCAACCGTTGCAGCAGCACCAAGTCTCTCTTTGATACTCGACTCCACATTACTAGTTGCTTGCTGGATGGAAATTGCCCCCGATATTAAATTTCCCAATATAAAGATAACAGCCAATAAAATTAATGATTTCCCCTTGTTTCTAGTAATACCTAAAAATCCCCGTTTAATAAAATTCATTACAAACCCCCTCACTTCATATTTTTTCCCTTTTAATTTTCTAAAAAAAGTAAACTTATGTATCTAGTATATAGAACTATTACCTATTATCCAACAACATTTTTCATTTATCTTAAAAAAACTCCTCAAGGAGAGATTGCTCTAACCTTTAGGAGTTTAGTTTCTTTCACTATATTATTTGTATGTAAAAATTTTCACCTCATCATTACTGTCGATCGTTGCTAATAGAATTTCCTTTAAATCAACTGCAAACAATGCATGAATTTTTTCTTCAACCAGATCTCATCTTTTCCAAATTGATTAAGTGTTTCAACATCAATCTGTCCTTCTTTAACAATTGGCATGGGAAAAAATAATGGTTTAACAGCAATTTGCATGTCGGTTGGAGTAACTGTGTTATACTGCGAAAATAAAAACACGGATAAACTGCCGCCTGGTTCCCATAATGCAAGAGAAACTTTATTAATATCATCTATTTTTTGCTTTCTTAATTCTGATAATAAAACATCGAGTGAGATTCTTGCTTTTAATAAACCTTTATAAATAATTTGTCCGTTTTTAATAAGCGGAATTGGGGTTGGTTCAAGGAACTTCCGCAGCGCTCTCCATTTTAAACTTAAATATACACCCACCGTATACAGTATTACTAATACAGATATCGTGATCATCGAACCTTTTAACCCTAGTTGCTCATCAGATAAAGGGTGTGCAATAATATTCCCAATTAATAAAGCCATCATAAAATCAATTAATCTTAACTGGGATATGGATCGTTGCCCCATTATTTTAGCCACGATTAACAGAAAGAAAAACGCAACAATTGCTCTTAGGACCCATTGTATAAAATTAAGAGACTCTTGTTCACCAAAAAACTCCAAATCATTCACGCCCTCGGTCTTAAGTTTTCATTTGTTATTATTACCTGTAAGCCTTATTCCCAATATTTACATGGGAGCAAGGCTGCTTTGAAACCAATTATCTAATTTATTGAACAATTAACCCGAGCACAAACTCCTTCATATCCACAAAGCGCGGAAAGACAGGTTTTTCGTTTGTACCTGCAATTACCAATGGTACCAGCGATTCTTGTCTGTGTAAGGAACCATGTGCTGCACCTGAAAGATGAGCTGGTGTAGATTGGGCTTTAAATTCACAGCCCGGTTTCGCATTTACCACAATAAATCTTCCCTTATGAGAGTGTAAAGCACCATATAAACGTGCTAACGCATCCGGATAATCTCCATAGGACAATACTTTATCATTCGACAACGTCAATTGAAGAAGCTCATGATTTCCGTGCACGTTCCATGTTTGATTATATACATCTCTATACTCCCCATCCCGGCTATATCGCAAGGAACCTTTTCTCATTCCCGATTCAATGTTTACGGAAGCCCCATCGTCGTTCTTCCAAGCAATGATATCGATACGGTGATCCTTTTTTAACCTTTCGATAATAGGAGCCAATAAGAGATTCTCATTCAGCACATAAATATAAGCCATACGCTGATTCACACTAAAAGCTAGCTGATCTTTTTTATGTACTGGACGTTCAATCCGCGCTATGCGGTAACTTTTCAGCAGTTTACGTAAGTCAATAACAACATCTCGATGTTTGGTACCTGTTGCAGCATGACCGTTATCCCCAATAATCAGCCATACATTCTGATTAAGCGCTTCTTCCCAACTTGAATATAAATTCAATGTTTTTTGTATTTCTTTATCTATTTTCGTAATGCCCTTTATACCCAGCGGACCTTTAAAATGAATACGGGCGTCCATATCCTGAAAAATACAGAAAGTAAACAAAGGAAGTTTATTTTTACGAATTAAATACCGAAGTTCCCTTGCTGTATATTTACGATTTCCTGCAGCTATCTGGGTTGGAAAACTCCATGACCTTAATTTTGAAAAAGTCCCTAACGAGAAAATAGAAGGGCCTTCAGCTGTCCACTTGCCATCTTCAAAATGAGTCAACGTGCTAAGCAGCCGTGGCACACGCAAACGTTTAGGGGTATTTCCACGATAGACAAAAGAATTAATAGAAGCCGAGGGAATTCCCAGCGCAGCCAATTCTTCGTAAATGGTGGTGACTTCATCACTCAAATGATCATGGTTCAAGCGATACAGCATATTATGAACAGATTTTCGCATTCCCATCCGAAATGTTTCCCGAAAGCCCGTACCGTAATTAATGAACTGCTTTTCCGAATCATCGAACCAGTTCAACCCCGGTATATGATGTTTATCCGCATATGTACCTGTCAAAAGGCTACTGTCTATGGTTACAGACATCGTTGGAAACGAGGTTACCATATTGGATATGTAATTACCGTTTTCCATTAAAAACTGTAAAGCGGGAGCGCGCCCTGTTTGGGCAGCTACCTCCAATGGCCCACTCATCAACGAATCGATATTTAATAAAATAACTGGTTTTCGTAAAGATCGAGCTGCTTTCATATCCCATTCATCCTCATCACGTTTGTTTGCGGAAAAATAAAATTAGGAGTTACTACTCCCTAGAAAATATTGTATCCTTTTGCGGATAAAATTATCCCATTGTTCCTGCGTATCTTTGTGAATAATGGGGTTTTGTTTTCCCTTTAGCATGTTCGTCTTACCTTAACGGGAAAAGAACTGGGGGTTATTTTACCTTTAGCATGTTCTTCTTACTTTAATGGGAAAACAACTGGGGGTTATTTTACCATCAGCATGTTCTTCTTACCTTAATGGGAAAACAACTGGGGGTTATTTTACCTTTAGCATGCACTTCTTACCTTAATGGGAAAACAACTGGGGGTTATTTTCCCATCAGCATGTTCTTCTTACCTTAATGGGAAAACAACTGAGGGTTATTTTACCGTTAGCATGTACTTCTTACTTTAATGGGAAAACAACTGAGGGTTATTTTACCTTTAGCATGTTCTTCTTACTTTAATGGGAAAACAACTAGGGGTTATTCTCCCTTTAGCATGTTCTTCTTACCTTAACGGGAAAAGAACTGGGGGTTATTTTACCTTTAGCATGTTCTTCTTACTTTAATGGGAAAACAACTAGGGGTTATTTTCCCTTTAGCATGTTCTTCTTCCTTTAATGGGAAAACAACTGAGGGTTATTTTCCCTTTAGCATGTTCTTCTTACTTTAATGGGAAAACAATAGGGAACTATTAGCCTTTTAGGGCGCTCAGCTTGCCCTAATAAGAAAACAATCGATTCCTATTTTCCCCTACGCATGATTATCTTACTTAATTGGGAAAGTATCCGTCCACCGGGCACCGGAACGGTAATCAGAGCACAAAAATCATAAATCTTATATTCACTACCCTTCTTCATTTTTCATATCCGACCAAGGAACAAATGAAAATGGAACCCCAACAAATTTTGCTGTTGTTTCATCAAAGGATACGAGATCTTGTCTCGAAATTTCTTTCAAAGAATGTTTGCCCATTGCACGGATACCTTCCTTGATTTCTTCTACACTTGATGTTAAATAATTTGCCGCTGCTTGAGCACCATCGTCAATGTTAAATTGGTTGGCGAATTTCCCTTCATGAAAAGCAACTTCAGTTGGTGGTTCAAAAGGAACTGCCTTTAGTGATTGATTATGGGTGACAGCAAATAACAATGCTGATCCTATATAGACAGCATCCGCCCCTAAAGCAAGCACTTTTAGAAACTCACTTGGTGTAAATAACCCGCCTGAAACAATTAAACTTACGGAATCTTTCTTTCCGAGCCTTTCCAGATGATTAACAGCACGAACAACTGCGTGGAGCGTAGGTATTCCGAAGCTGTCAGATAAAATCGGAGCACCACCATGGGTTGAGCCTTGGCCGCCATCAATTGAAATAAAGTCTATTCCGAGGTGAAGTGAAGCTTCAATATCTTCTTCCAATCTCCCGCCAGCAGCAATCTTTACCCCAATTGGAACACCGCCAGAAACTTTCCGTAGTTCCTTTACTAAATCCTTAAGGTCATCAATCGTTTGATCGTCAAAAAAATGCTCATAAATTTGAGCAACTTCTCCTTCCTTAAGGCCCATCAGCTTCCTCGCTCTCCCTGTCAAATTCTCCGGTTGAATTTTCGCTCCCATGCCCATCTTAGCACCTTGGCCAAGTTTAATCTCAATCATATCTACTTGTTTATAAAGCTTCTGTTCTTTCGCCCAAGCTGTTTTGGAAAACTGCAAGATTAGCTTGCCGCCCAACTTTAATTCTTCGGGTAACACCACTCCTTCACCGGTGTTAATTGCAGTATTAACCTCTTTAGCTGCCTTCGCAAGGGCCATCCGTACATGCTCACTTAGTGCCAGCCCATAAGCCATTCCACTAATCAATAATGGGATTTCAGTATTTAAAGGTTTTTTTGCCTTGGGACCGATCGTAATTTTTACATCAACTTCATCATCGCTATCTGTAGGAAACGTGGTAATTTGGGCAGGGATGAATGTTAGACTAGACAAATGCGGCCAAGACCTAGAACCACCGATTGGACGGTGTAGAACTTCACCTGAATCTGCTCGCAGATTATTTTCCAACATATTCTGTAAGCCAACATGTGCAAGTCCTGGAATTAATTCGATCAAATTTTCTTGATAGCTATCCGTAAATATTATGTTTCCAATTTTTTTTACGATTGCTTTAAAAATCCAGCGTCTTCCGAAAATGAGAAATAAAAGGATGGCAAGGACTATCGTAACCAATATAAGTGTTATTATTTGTAACATCATTACCAGTTCACTACCTTTTTTAATGACAATCAATAAACGAACGGCTAATTAGGAGAAGATTGCTTTTCCTCTTCCTTCTTCCAAGGAGGATCAGCATCTTCATGTAATTTCTGATTTACTTTATAAATGGAAAGCGGGATGAGGTATGCTAAAACAGTACAAAACACCCCTAATAGGGATGGTATCCTTTCGGTGATCATGCTCCACATTTCTACTAATCCCCTCTCGAGTTTACGCGAACTGAAGTACCTGGTTGTGTAATCGTTCCCTTTACATTAATGGTAATTTTACTTTCGGAAAAATAATTTTCCCCATGATCCCAATCTTGTTTTATTTCATTCCATAGTTTATTATGATGAATCCTAAGATATTTATCGAAATCCAGCACATCAACTTGTAGTTCATCCTTCATTTTTCGGACAGCTATTTCCGATAATTTTTTCACCTCCTTTTCAAACGCTTGTTCAAATATCTTTAAATTTTCTTCTTTATAGAAATCTACCGTACCAAAGTATTCTCTAATCGCTGCTGTTAATGAAATATCTACTTGAAATTCCAATGCATTTTTATCACGATTCAACAGCTTATAATCACTGCTACTCCCCGTAATTTCAAATGTGGCCTGTTCACCCTCGACTTCAGTAGTAACACTACCATCCTGGGCACCGCCAGTAATAAATTGTCGCCCTTTTGCATCTGCTCCCGTTAGTGTATCAACCAGTTTATTTGGCTTTTCAGCAATTACCGCTATACCTTGGTAATATATAGAGTTGTCTGCCACCTCAGTAAGGAGTGGTACCGTAAAGCTTCGATTGATTAATAGCTTTTCTTGAACGTCTCCAATCTGGATCGGTTTCATCGTTGCCACAGATTCAGCATTCTCCATTATTTCGGTTATATACTCTGCCGGAATCTTGACATGTTCCGGCTCAACATTTAGAAGAGTTTTTGCTTTGTTATCAGCTACAACAATGAAGATACCCCTTCGCATGTACTCCTGCCTGACAAAAACGTCTAAAACATTTGCAAGCATATCTTCTTGCTCAGCTAACTCTTTAGATATAATAACTAAATCTAAATGTTCGACATCCATTTTTCGATTTTCCTGTCTTGAAATATCCCGATTTGTCTCGAATATTCCTTCTCCTGTTCTGCTTATATTTCGATATGCTTTTCCTCCCCCGGGCTCTGTAATTGTACCTAAACCTGCAGGAACTATAATTTGCTCGGTTAATTCAAGGATTGCCTTTCCACCATCATCTTCAGCCAAGTCAATTGCAACTGCAGATAAAAATGCTCTTTCTTCTATTTGCACCTCATCCCAACATCCTGAAAGAGTGACTAAGAAGAAAATAAGAAGTGGCATGATAGGAAGCATTTTATTGTCCACGATTTTTGCCTCCTTTAATCCCATACATGATCCAAAGCGGAATCACGACAAATACATGGAGAATAGAGGTTGTATAAGCCAGATACTCTTTAAATTTGACATTTTCCAAAAAGTTATTAGGAAGCGTCGAGATGAAATAAATAAGAGGTGATAGCCCAAATACAATCGTATGCTTTTTAAGCTTTGGCAAAATGGATTGCAGTGCCATTACAGCGACATCATATGTCATCATTGCAGTTGTGAAGATTGCCGTAATCCAAATGACAAAAAATAGCGATTCCATTCTTTCAAAAAAGCCTCCTGGTATTTTGATCGATTTTGCCAATTCGATTAAAGGAAGACGAATGACCTCAGTTGTGGCTTGTCCGAACACAGCGATACAAACTAAATAGATAAGCAGATATAAAAGCACCACCCAAGACATGCCAAATGCCGCTCGACCCGGTACTTTATTTATGTCTTTTACTAAAGGGATATAAAAAAATAAAATCCCTATTCCTACATATGCAAGGGCACTATCGATTGTACCTTTTACATATCCATTTATTCCGGTAGTGAATACAGGTAAGACATTATCTAACTTCATAAATCCGATTGCAAAAATGATTAACAGCCCTGTAACGAGAAAAATCAGCGGTAAAAACATCGCATTTAAGCGAAATAATCCGACTCGACTACCAGAAACAGAATAAACAACAATAAGCAAGAAGGAGAGTCCAATAACTTCAACTGGCGTCGTATCAAATAAATATTGTTTAGAGATAATACTAATCGACGAAACTTCATAAGCAGCAATCATCATTCCTTGTATCGCAAACAATAGTGTCAATAGATAAGCAACGGGTTTAGACAAAAGGGAGGATGAATAGGACAGGAATGATTGATTGGGAAATTTGGAGACTATTTTTGCTACAAACCATGTCAAGCTAACGGCCAGTATTCCTGCAATAATAATAGCTATCCATCCATCGGCAAATCTCACCGACTTTGCCAGTATTCCCGGAAGGTCTAAAATACTAACTGCTATAGCTACGGAAGGTATGGCGATCATAATATCTTGTGATTGAATTCTTTCATCTGCATATTTAAAAGGTGACATGAATGAATGTTTCTCCTTTGTAGAGGGCTTCTACTTATTTTCAAATATTTTATTTTGATATGACATTGTTTTTGCCCTTTATTTAATAGAAGTATCTTTAGAAACATCATCTACTGGTTCCAAATGTTTTGGTCGACGAGTTAATTTCGTAAATGGCGCACGAATGACAGCGTCCTTTAAATCTTTCAAAAACAAAGGCCCAAAGGGAGTAGAATAAGGCATTCCAATACTTTTTAAATTTACAATATGGATGTTCATCATAATATAAACAAGAATAACCCCGTATAACCCTAAAGCGCCACTTGCAATAATAACGATAAAACGAAACGTCCGAAGTGCGATACTCATACTATAAGTGGGGATACTAAACGCTGCAATCGCTGTAAGTGCTGTTACAATTACCATAATTGGACTGACAATGCCAGCACTAACTGCCGCTTCTCCAATAACTAAACCACCTACAATTCCAATCGTTTGACCAATTACTTTAGGGAGCCTTACCCCCGCTTCGTGTAAAATCTCAAAAGTGATTGCCATTAGAATCGCTTCGATTGCGGCGGGAAATGGAACGCCTTCTCTAGAAGCTGCTATGGAATATGCCAGTGTACTCGGGATCATCCCAGGGTGAAACGATACAAAGGCAACATAAAGCCCGGGTAAAAACACTGCGATAAAAGCTGCTAGAAAACGCAATATCCTTAATAGACTTGCAGACATCCAGCGCTGGGTATAATCTTCCGATGACGCTAGACCATCGCTAAGTGACATGGGAGCAATAAGTGCGAATGGTGTGCCGTCAACAATAATTCCTACTTTCCCCTGTATTAAGCTTGCGGAAACCGAATCAGGTCTTTCGGTATCAAGAATTTGCGGAAAGGGAGAGTAGATGCTATCTTCAATCCATTGCTCGACAAAGGATGAATCTGAAATATAATCAATGTCCATCGTTGCCAGCCTACGATTTATTTCATTTACTAAATCCGGATTTGTGATCCCTTCTACATAACAGACAACCACCATTTGTTTAGAACGCTTACCAACATTGTGTTTCTTAAAGCGTAAATTGGGATCTCTAATATCTCTGCGGATTAATGCCATATTTGTAAAAATACTTTCAACAAATCCCTCCCTTGGTCCGCGCACTAACGTCTCAGACTCTGGTTCTTCAATCGAGCGGCTTTCCCCGCCAGTAGTCCCCATAAGTAGTACTTCTTCATAACCTTCTAAGTAGAAAGCAGTGTGCCCATTTAAAATGGCAAGGGAAACATCATCTAAATTATTGGATTTATCTGTATCCGTAACTGCAACAACTTCACTATGTATTTTGTCTAGGATACCCGTTTCAAACTGCTTGAGATTTTCTTGGATCACTTTTAAAATATTGTTATTGATAAGATCTTCATCTGTAATTCCACTAATGTAAATAATGGCAGCTCTTTTTTCTAAACCGCCAATAATTAATTCGCGCATGACTAAATCAGTCGGATCTCCAAGCATTTTTTTGATTGACTTTAAATTGTCATCCAGATTTTTAGTAATTGAAGTATTGAATTCTTCTTGTTGTGCTTGGCTTTGCTTCATTTTTTTTCTCGTTTTCATTCGATTGAATATCGAGCGTCTTACCATTTGATCCCCTCATTTAGGTGAAATAGCTTCCCCTTTCTTTTTCCCAATTCCTAGTGTTTTATACAATAACAAAAAGAGGGGAATAAAAAATCCCCCCCCCATCAAATTGTAATCATTATTTCAGTTAAAATAAGCCAAGTTGTCTGGGAGCAAGCCCTTCATAGTCGATCCCCAACATCGCTTGAAATTGTTTTGCGTTCACAGCCGCATCCCCACCAGAATTATTATTGAACAAGACATAAATATTTTCTGAGGATGTCGCCAGTTTTAAGACGCGCTCTTTCCATTCCAGTAATTCTTTTTCATTATATTTATATAAATAACGGACTTCCCGCCAATTCGTATCCGCATTTTTCGGTCTAACCCATCCATAGACATTCCTGCCATGCATCCGGATTAACGTCATTTCAGGATGTGTCGCTACAGGTACAATGGGTACCGAACCGTCCCCCGCTTGCGGCTCATCGACAATCGTATGAATCCAGCCTTCCTGTTTCATAAAATCAAGGGTGCTGTCACGATAGGCTTCACTGAACCAAGATTGATGTCTAAATTCTAAGGCAATCGGAATATCTCCCATCATCTGCTTACAATACCGTAAATAAGTGACATTCTCTGTCCTGCAATCAAACCAGGGCGGAAATTGAAATAAGACCATCGCTAATTTATTCGCTTCTTGAAAAGGTACTAAGGAATCTTTAAATGCTTGAAACATCTCCGTTTTCAAATCAAAGGGAGAATTAGTTCGCTGATGTCCTGTCATGCCCTGATAAGCCTTCACAACGAAACGGAATTTTTCCGGCGTTTCATTAACCCATTTTGAAGTGTTGCGGATAGGTTGGACGGCGTAAAACGATGCGTCCACTTCTACTATTGGAAAATGACTGGCATATTCTCCTAATTTATCTTTTGACTTCACATGTGGTTGGTATAAGGATTGATGGTCTTTCCACCCCGTTACACCTATGTATATCATGCAATCCCTCCTTCCCCATCATAGCATATATCCTAATGCATCGGCATTGGGTAATCGTCCAAAGATATTAATGGCATTTATTCTTCTAACAAAAATTCCATTAAAAAATCCCTCAAGTACTTTAACAGTAAGTGAGGAATTTTTCTCAAGTTTCATCAAATACAAGATACCACCTTATTTATTCACCTGTGCAATTCGATATGGAGAAGGGACACTTCCTTCGATACAATTTCATATTTTTTCACCTGTACTCCAATAAATCAAACTTTATATTTACTATACTCTATTCCAAAAACGTTGCTGAGCAATTGCATTCACAAATTCAGCTTCGAAATTAGGATTGTTTGTAGCAAAGACGACACCAGCCAAATTGTTATTTTTTGATGGTTGAAAATAGGACTCTCCAGTAGTAGCAATACCTATTGGTTTATAATGTCGATATGCATGGTGTAGATAGTCTGTAACGTGCTGCGCGAATTTAGCTTGGTTTCCAGTATCCCCACCAACAATATAAATAGTATCGTATAAGTAAGGACTGGACGTTACAAAGGTCATATTTACCTCAATTTTTGTTCCATCGTTTCCGGAAACTGTACCAAGTTTATCACTTATAATATCAAAAAACACCCCATTTTCTTGCAAGCTATTAAGGACATTCATTACCTCTTGCCCGTTAAAACCATTAGCAATTACTACACCAACTTTTAGTGTCGAGGCATATTTAGGGGTACTTTCCTGACTAAGTGAAGCGTAACTTGTCGATACGTTAACATGGGAGCCGCGCGGATGACTGACACCAATATTATCAGCAACAATTGTAGCCAATTCTATATCTACATTAACCAATAGGTCTACGTTTTGCTGACGAACCGATTTGCTTTTTACTTTTCCAAGTTGATAGCTAAATCCATCAATTGTATGATGCTTTTCGACAGGTGTTAAGCTATTCCAAAATATTCTCACTTGCGAAAAGTAATCCTTGAACGAATCACTTCTGGCACGTATTACGTGTCCATCCACCTTTTTGGGATATGATTCATATCCACCTTCTTCTGGCGGTACCGTATAAGGTGTATTATGTGCTAGTGAATTTTGATGATAGTCTACCTGATCCACATCAATTCGTTGTCTCATATAGCCTCGTCTTGTATTGTTATGAAATGGACAGATCGATCGGTTAATTGGCAGTTCGTCGTAGTTTGCACTTCCAAGTCGATGTTGTTGTGTATCTCGGTACGCCATTAACCTTCCTTGTAAGACCGGGTCATTGGAAAAGTCTATGCCTGGGACAACATTTGCGGGATTAAATGCGGCTTGTTCAGATTCTGTAAAGTAATTCTGTATGTTTCGATTTAAAGTCATCTTACCAATGATTTGTACAGGCACAAGCTCTTCTGGCCAGAACTTAGCAGGATCCAGAACATCAAAATCATATTTGAATTCATCTTCTAATGGGATTAACTGGACACCTAATTCGTATTCAGGATAGAAACCATTGTCAATCGCTTCTCTCAAATCTTTGCGGTGAAAGTCAGGGTCAATTCCCCCAAGTTTGATTGCCTCATCCTGAAGAAGGGAGTGAACACCAAGAATAGGCTTCCAAACATATCTCATAAAGGTTGCCTTCCCTTTATCATTAACAAATAGATACGTGTTAATGGACCACGACTCCATCATTCGATAGCTTCTTATAATGCCACGGTCAGACATAATCCATGTCACCATATGAAGAGATTCTGGATTATTGGCTACATAATCCCAAAAATGATCGTGTGCACCGGTTGCCGTTGGTATATCATCATCTTGCTTTGCTTGGTACGCATGCATCGCATCGGGGAACTTCATTGCATCCTGATTAATTAATACAGGCATTGCTATCGTTGTTAAATCAAGATTTCCTTCTTCTGTATAAAGCTTAACTCCCTGGCAACGTAAATCTCTAGCTGTATCATAGGAACCTTTAGGTCCCTGTACAGTAGAAAAACGGATAGTTAGTGGTGTCTTTTTTCCAGCTTCTCCGAGAAACTTTGCTCTCGTTACGTGTTGCATGGACTGATAACATTCAAACTCCCCATGTGCACTATAACCTCTTGCATGGACTACTCTCTCTGGTATCTCTTCATGGTTAAAATGTGACATCTTTTCGAAGAACTCATAATCTTGGCGAAGTGAAGGACCACGTATACCAGCCTTTAATTGATCCGTATCTTGAGATCTTTTTTTCCCCTGCATTGTCGTCATTGGTTTGCCAGCGTTTGATATACGGTATTGATCCAATTGCTCTTGTTTAATATTTTTACCCATAGCTTTCTGGTCTCTTGATTGTTTGTCGCTCATGGAATCACCCATCCTATATTAATCATTTAACATCACTTACAGGATATTCTCCTAGTGTCTTAAATATTATTCTATTGTATTTTTAATTTCCCAATTATACTGTATGAAGTGAAATCTTCATCTATATCTCACGATTTATGGATTGTTCAATTTGTGTTTCAGAATGGGAAAAGGATAAGGATAAGGAGATGAAAATGATACCTGAGGAATATATATAAGATAAATTGCACAAATATTGCAATTAGTAACTGGTAATGATGTGGAAGAGGATCATTACATAAATGGATGTTTCAGAAAAAGCATAGGTGTGCTTAGCCTATCGTAGTTTTAACGCGGAAGGTGGAATACTGTTAGAGGATGGGCAGATGATTTAATTTATTTAGTAGCACCCTACTCTAAGATAGATCTAAGTTAAACAGTTGTTGAAATAACAACTGTTTAACTTAGATCTTCATTCGCCGCTCTAGTAGAGTAATCGTCGTCATTACTTTATAGATTCAATGTCCTCGCTATCTATATATGAACACGATCAATAATGCATTGATGTTTTCTTTTTTGCGTTTCTTACCAGCCTTTGGTCTTTTCATCACTTTCCGAATTACGAGCTATACTCTACAAAACCATTCTCTTTCTTTACCTGTTCAATTTGATCTACCGGAATAGAGAAAGGCGTAGCTATGTATAACAGCCCCACACTGACAAAATAAACAAAGATACTTAACCCAAAATTAGGATGAAATGATTTCATTTGAAGGAAGATCAGCATGAAAATGGATACAACTACAAAAATACGCATCAATACAGGCAATCGATATAACGTTTTTACTTTACTTGGACTTACAAAAAGAACTAAAATCTTTTCTCTAATGAAATGAGCATAAAGGAAGACGATAATCATTAATGGTAAAATGAGCCAAAAGTAAGGTGTTCCGTAACACAATCGCAATATTGGCAACGAAGCAAAAATATTTAACCCTATTAAAAACCAATACATATTAATCGTATAATAATGCTTTGATTGATATTTATATCTTTTCCACAATCGTAATAAATGAAAAACAATAAGACCTTCTACAGCAAGTAAAATAGGGAGCCAAAAAAGGAAACGGCCTTCAGGAAAAGCAGCTGCAGCTAATAAGGACAACGTATGAACACCAATGACGAGCCCTAACCGTTTTTCCGCAACTTGTTTTACTTCATTTTCACTTTGGTTCATTTTATTCACCACCCCTACAGATTTCATTTATGATATCTTACCATAATCCTAGTCTTTGCAAAGTAATTATCTCATAAATAATTCCCCACTATACACACGAATTTGCGTTCTTGTTTTGCTTTTTAAATAATAGTAATTTATAGGTGCAGTCAAAGTTATATGGGTGGGTGGTTGTCACGTTTTCCTTTTCCTTAAAAAGGGGAGGGAGGTGATAATCATGGATACTTTCTTGGAGTTTTTAAAAGAAGTGTTAAAAGGGATCATTCGCGCGATTAGTGCGTATGTATTTCAGAAAACTTTTTTAAACGAAGAGAAAACCACCCGTTGCCGTAGGAAGCCGGGTGGTTCTCGAAGTAATAAATAATCTTTTGTTACAACCACCGCCTGTACGGCCGAGGCTACAAAGAGAGAAGTTACTGCTTCTCTCTTTTACTATCTATATCCATTTTAACGTAAAAACATGCAAAAATCAATGTGACTTATTCGTCAACCCTTGTTAACAACGTAACTAACTCCAAATGAAATAGTTAGGCTATTTCTCACACATTACGAGGAGATACATAGTCAAGTGTCTCCTGTGTTTTAAAGTTGCCGCCTGCTCATCTGGTATCCCTGTAATGTAAAGCAGATAAGCGTTAGTACAAATATGATAGCAACTGTATATAAAACCGCCGTACCATCTACTAGAGTACTAGATGCTGGATCAATTACATGCCAAAGCAGTTTCGTAAAGAATATACCGAAAGTTAACCCGAATACTATCCCATAACAAACAAAAATCAATGCCTGCCAAACAATAACTGACATCATCCCGTTTTGTGTTAAGCCTAATAAACGTGTAATCCGATAACTTGATTGTTGGCTTAAGATGTCATTCGTTAATGTCTGTAAAACACCAAACGATGCACCTATAATTAAAACAATTAATGTGCCGATAACTAAGACGTAGCGTTGTTGAAACATCTTGTATTCTTCCTCAAGTTCCGCTGTTTTTGTTGTGAAATGCATTGCAGGTAATTTACTCATAATAGGCTGCAAAACTTCCACGTCATCCGCATCAACAAAAACTTCATGCATATATAAAACATTTGCTATCTCTTCGGACCAGTCAACGACAATATCGCTATATTGAAATAGTGTTGATTCGTCAGAAATTGCGCTAACAAGAAGTGGCTCATAGTTTTGATTATTATAGTAGTCTATTATTAGAAGTACATCTCCCACTTCAATATGATGCTCTTTTGCAAAACTTTCCTTGACAACTGCACCTGTGACAGGATATTGCTGATCTCGATAAGCAAGGTTTGTTGCCTGTACATCCGCATCAATCATTTCATTAGGCAATTGGACACCAAGGCTTGCAATTCCACTGCTGGCATACACATCACGCACACCTTCTAAATTCCTAATATCAGCTAATAATTCAAGCGTCTGTTCTCCTGTTATATCAGATAAATCATACGTTCCGTGAACCTCAGTTTCAAATTTATTGTCAATATATTGCTCGCTTGACACAGCTACACTTTTCATCGTAGCAGTGCTAAACACCAAAATGACCATCACGCTTATAATTGTTAATATCGCCGACATATTTTTACGTACTTGAGGGAGCAGCCGCTGCAATGCTATATAAAAGTTTTTGCCAAATATCCCCCGCAAATATGGCAGAGAATGTTGTATACACCATTTAAATACATACGGCAAGACATATATAAATAAGACGGTCATCATAGCGGAACCAATGAAGCTTTGAACGGGAGCATTTTCTCTCATTCCGATTAACAATAAAAAGATGGCAATGACTGCAACCCCACTGCTAACCCATCCTTTTTTCCTCGTCCAAACAACCTGTTTTTCTAATTGTTTCATTTGCATTGGTAACACATTGGTGCTCTTCCAAACTTGCCACATCACAAACAGCTGTAGTACGACAAGACTCACTAATGCAATTACGATAACCGTAATAACAGGTATTGTTGTTTGTACAGGGGGCAATGCCAATGACCGAATGATTCGATGAAGTCCAAATTTCATCATCCCAACACCGAGCAATGTGCCAGCTAATACACCTATTATAATAATCGTAGTTAGTTGGGTTAGTACTATCAGCGCAACTTGTGTCATTGTCGCCCCTATTGCCCGTAAACGCATTAATTGCTTTTGCAGCTTAGTAAAAATGATACGAAAATTTGATAAGAGTAACGTGCCCGTAATGATTAATACAAATAGGGATAAGACAACGATAAAAACAAGCAGACCTTCAATATTCTTTTGCATAGCTTCCGATTCATTCAATAAATCCACACGTAAATATTCATCCATTTTAGCAATTTGTGTTCCTACTGTTTCCTCTAGTTCAGGAATTGTCTGTACCAATACAAACTTTCCTTCCTGCATATAGGGAAATAGTGATTTCATATCAGCATTTGTAATATAAGCTGTATTAAATTCATGGATTGGTAAAGTATCTGCAATCGTAAATGTTTGATGTCCAACTTCCAATTGATCCCCAATCGACTTTTCCAAAGAATGTAATAAACGTTCACTTACAATGATCTCATTTTGCTCAATATTATCCGTAAAATGCAAACGACTTTTCGTAAGTTCATCGTTATTCACGCCAAGCATGTTAATAGATATACCTTCTACCGTAACTTCCGGATTTAACAATATTGGTGCAACCGCCATAACACCAGATAAATTCGCTACCTGTGTAAGCTGTTTTTTATCTATATATCTCTCATCTTCTAGTTCGTAACCAAACTCAATATTACTATCACCGTATAGCTCATAGATATCTTCATCCAGTTTTTCTTTGGCACTAAAACCATAGGTACACATCATCACCACAAGTGCTATCGCAATTGCCACGGTGATTATACTCGTTATTGCTTGTGTCTTTC
This sequence comes from Oceanobacillus sp. HCA-5259, assembly GCF_037892815.1. Classification (NCBI taxonomy): domain Bacteria; kingdom Bacillati; phylum Bacillota; class Bacilli; order Caryophanales; family Bacillaceae; genus Oceanobacillus; species Oceanobacillus sp. HCA-5259. The sequence goes on from NZ_JBBKBV010000014.1 coordinate 58,106, forward strand.
CTGCACGAAAAAGCTTTAAGGCGATGGTGCGTAGATTAAACATTATCGTTCACCTCGAGCTACATATTTAAATTTTTCCAAGATCTTATCTAAGTAGTTTTCATCTTTTTCATTTGTATAAACATCAATAATTTGTCCATCATGGAAGAATAAGACTCGATCTGCATATGACGCAACGTATGCATCATGGGTGACGATAACCATTGTTTGTTGAAGGTCTTTATTTAATTGCACGAGTAAATTTAGAATATCATTCGTTGTATTAAAATCAAGTGACCCTGTAGGTTCATCTGCTAGTAATATCGACGGTTTTGCGACCAAAGCGCGTGCAATTGCAACACGTTGTTGCTGTCCGCCTGATAACTCCGTAGGCAAATGTTTGCGCCATTTTTTCATACCGACCTGGTCAAGTGCTTCCTCGACACGCAACTCAATTTCATAATGCGTTAATCCTTTTAAAATCAGTGGCATTGCTATATTATCCATCACATCAAGATCTTCTAAAAGCTCAAAAGACTGAAATACAAAGCCAATATGGTCACGCCGATAAATCGTTGCTTGTGGTTCTTGGTGAATATTTGCATGTTCACCAAAAACAAACATTTTCCCACTTGTTGGAGCATCAATAGCACTTAACATATTAAGGAGTGTACTTTTACCCGATCCGCTCGTTCCCATTATCGCTACCATTTCACCCTCGTACAATGTAAGATCAACTTCCCGTAATGCCTGGATACGGTGCGATGACCTATCAAATACCTTATTTAGTCCCTCTACACGTAAAACTTCTTTCAGTTTTTGCTGTGGTACAGGAATATTATTCATCAGTTTCTTCAACGGATTTTGCCCACTCATCATTATACACTCCCTTCAATTGTTGTCGTAGCATCTGTAAACCGCGACGAATATGTGTTTTTACAGTTCCAACCGGAAGTTCAACCACTTCAGCTATCTGTGGCACTGTATAATCATGATAAAACCGTAATAACAAAGCAGTTTTATAATGATTCGGTAAAGACTGTAATGCTTGCCATAAATCAAGTTGCTCTTCAATCGGTTTATAATCTGCCTCTATTAAATGCAAGGTTTCCGGAGCAACCGCGCGCTCTCTATCTCTTTTTTTCACATATGTAATACTTTGGTTAATCGCAATCCGCATCAGCCACGTAGAAAAATACAAGGGTTCTCTTAATTGTGCGATCCCTTCAAAGGCACGAATAGTTACTTGTTGAAAGACTTCAATTGCATCCGTTTCATTTTGCACGTATGCAAAGATCATTCGGTAAATTTTATCTTGTTCTTTATTTAGTAATGATAGAAAAGCCGCTTCATTTCCCTGCTGAGCTTGTTTAACCCGTTGCATTTTTTCACCTCTCTATCTATTAGACACACGAGTATGGCGAAACGATTCAAAATCGCCATTTTAAAAGACCAATTTTTCATTATTATAATTGAGAAATTGGTCTTTCCCGTAACTTCAGTAAGCTCCGGTATAAATGATGAAACCTAAACTTAGGCATCTCGTTTACGGTAAAATGCCCGAACGAAATGGTATCTAGCTCGAATGGGCAATTAGACTGCCTTTAATCCCCCAATAAACTTGAACCTGGCTCAAACAGGTAATTAAAGATTAAAATATCCCTATTTAAACGATTACAATTTTTAATCAAGTCAGTACAATGCAAATCACTCTCTTTTACAGATGCAAAGAAAAGTGCCTGTCCCCATTACTTTAGCACTTTACAGTGGCGGGGGACTGACATTTGGTTCTACATGTTACTTCCCACAGCATTTCTTATATTTTTTCCCGCTACCACAAGGGCAGGGATCATTTCTACCTACTTTAATTGTTTTTACTAGGGGATTCTTTTGGAATAATGGTAACACTTCTTGCCATTCTCCAATATTCCTTTTCCCCTTCTCGTCGGCAATTTTGTGTAATAGTTCTACCGATTCTTGTGTCATTCCCAGTTCTGTGTATAACGCCTCTAGCCTTTCAAGCACATCTAGCTTATCATTAAGCCCTTCTACCTCTAGACCTTGCTCTAATATCTGTCTTGCTTTTTCAATATCCCTGTTCTGTGGTTCTGAAAACATACCATACTGATCTGACCAATGAATCCATCCCCAGCCTGAGGTAGGATGCTCCTTAATATACGCCTTGAAAAGCTTCTCACCTTCATCAGTCTTACCCATTTCGAAGTATGAAGCAGCAATTACACGTTTTAGAACAAGAACATTATACTCGTTCTTATCTTTCTTTAAAGCTATGTATTTCGTGCAAAAGTCTATTTTGCTCTGAACAAACCTTTTATCTTCCCTCGCAGCATTACTTAATTCCACTTCAAAATCCATCGACCAGTTGTAAATACTTTGCAAGCCAGAAAACGCTTTATCCATGTCTTCAATGTATTCCAGATTATACAAATCCATCGTATCAATGAACTTCCTCCATAGCCCAATCCACATATCGGCAGCAGCCGTCGTTTTCCCGGACATTGAAAGCTTGTAGCCTTCCTGCATTTGTTCATCCAACTCAGATTTTAAATTTTCATCTATTTTAACCATACTGCATACCTCCATTTCCTCACAATATTTTTATTTTTTTGTCCTGAATTTTATTTTACTATTACTAGAATTGAGGGTCAAAACAGAAAATAATTATGGTGCCATAATTCCGTTCTTCAGGGGAGCCAAGACGTGATTTTTTACTTATAGATTGCCTCCAAATCTATCATCGAAATAACCGCTTCATACTTTTTTGAGTAGATTCCATCTCGTATAGTGGTCATAAGATGCACTCCTTCAGTCTTTTTATGGTTTTGTGGATAATACCATCATACAAGATTTGGGGGGGTGCTTCTTTTTCCACCTCTCAAAAGCGTTGGGAGACAAGCGGTAAGAATTATGAAATTCATTCATTTATTAAAAGATAAAAAAATCGGGCTCCCTGTGAGGACAACCCGAGATTTTACTCAATTTTGGAACTGAAAATGCTTATTTTAACAATAAAACTATCAGGAGTCTTTCAAGCGGTTGGAAATATCACTAGAACTATACATTACATTTGTAATGATAGCCCGTTCTTCTCTTAAATGGAAAAACTCTGAAAGGTTATCAACTGGCATCTGTCTAAGCCCCAACAAATGGCCTTGTTCTGTCCCCGTTAACTTCACACGTTCCGGAAACATACCAAGTGTTTCAATTGTTTCCGCTATCCTATTATACTGTCCCATAGCCACTTCTGGTTCCTGTAATTGCTCTGAAATATAACGATATATCTCCTCCATATCGGAAAGTGCCCTGTCAGTGATTTGAATCTTATATTCCTTCATTCGTCCATCTTGCGTAGTATAAACCTTAATCATTCGAGTGAACTACTCCCACCACTTATCCTCCTTGCGGGTCTCTTGAAGTGGGAGCTTCTCGACTTATCGTTGCTTTTACTAGCCAACGAAAATTGACCGAGCTAACCCTCTCGTTCCAAGAGTTTTGGTTGCTTATGATAACGCTAATAGGCGTATCCCTTCATTTTGATATTGATGGCGGAATTATAGTCACGATCTGCCACATAGCCGCAGGAACAACGGTAGGTGCGTTCAGATAGTTTCATCGGTTTTTCTGCACCACAAGAAGAACACTTCTTAGTGGAAGGAAACCATTTATCAATTTTCACAAGTTGTTTCCCTTGTTCTTTTAGCTTGTACGCTAAAAAGAGCGTGAACATCCCCCAACCGTTGTCGTGAACACTTTTCCCAAAGTGAAGGGCCTGAGACATTCCTTTCATGTCCAAGTCTTCGGGTAACAACAGCGTCATAGGTGGATGCTAATTCTTTTGATTTGTGGTGAAGAAAGTTCTTCCGTTGATTGGCTGTCTTTTCTTGTAGTTCAGCCACTTTCAAACGCTGCTTTTCCCAACGTGCATGGTTGTGTAAGACTGCTTATGTTTACGACTTTTGAATTTCGGAAATGCAGCACGACCTTCAAAAAAGTTTTTATAAGCTTTTTGTAAGTTCATTTGTGCGTTTGCCAAAGCTAAAGAATCCACTTCTTTTAAAAATGGAAATTCACTTTTATATTTTGCAGGAGTCGGAAATTTTTGCTTTTGAAGTGCTTCTTTATCATCTTTGAACTTTTCATATATTTCCTTGTGTTCTGTTAACATCATGTTGTAGACAAAACGAACACAACCAAATGTTTTGGCTAATAATGCTGCCTGTTCTTTATTTGGTAGCATACGAAATTGGAAGGCTTTATGTTGTTTAGTCATATTCATTCACCCCACCAAACAGCATGTATGTTCCCATTATACCATATGGAAGGAGTTTTGGCTAAAGCCAACCGAAATTCGTCTCCACCTACTCCTTGTTGCTATTCGCACCTTCACATTCCTTGAGGATGGGAGACTTCTTTCGGAAAGCCGTTATATAATGTCCCTGTATCCGTTAAAAATAAATATATCTTTTTTCTCTTCTCTTTCATCCCCCTTCCGTTATGATTATGATTAAGATAACTATAATCCTGGAAAGCCCTTATACCATTCTTAAGAATTTCTTAATGTTATCCCGGCGTAACCGTCCGTAAAACTCCCACCTCAAACCTTCAGTCCATGTCGAGAAAATTTAGGTAGGATGAAACGTAACACCTAAGGTTCGTTCAACTAACAATCCGTAGAGATGAAGAAAACTCCCCGCGGATTGAAGTTTCACTTTACATCGTGACAAATAATAATAAGAAAACCTTAAGAATTAACGCTGTTAATTGTTAAGATTTAGTTGCTATACTATTTTTACTCGAGGAAAGAGAAGTTTTGAATATGATGCAGGAGTGAACGTTCATGAACATCTTAATTTGTGATGATGATAAAGAAATTGTCGATGCGATTGGAATTTATTTAGAACATGAGGGCTATCAAATCCTGAAGGCCTATAATGGGGAAGAAGCGCTTGACGTTATTCAAAATCATGAGATTCACCTTATTATTATGGATATTATGATGCCAGTAATGGATGGAATGAAAGCAACGCGGAAAATTCGTGAGGAAAATAATATTCCCGTCATTATGCTTTCCGCAAAATCAGAGGATACAGATAAAATTATCGGGTTGAATTTAGGGGCTGACGATTACATCACGAAGCCATTTAACCCTCTAGAGTTGATTGCCAGAGTAAAAGCAAGCTTGAGAAGATATACGTCCTTAGGTAGTCTCGAGAAGAAAAGCAATGTCTATCAAACGGGCGGTCTTGAAATTGACGATGAAACGAAGAGCATTATTGCAGATGGAAAAACAGTTCATCTTACACCAGTGCAATATAAAATTCTCAAGCTGCTAACTGCCAATGCTGGGCGAGTATTTTCCATCGAAGAAATTTATGAAAAGGTATGGAATGAACCAGCCTATCGACCGGAAAATACAGTAGCTGTGCATATCCGGAAAATTAGAGAGAAGATTGAAATCAATCCGAAACAGCCAAAATACTTAAAAGTCGTCTGGGGAGTGGGATATAAAGTTGAAAAAATTTAGTCATACTAATGTTACCAAGTTTATTGTCTTTGTGCTGATGATCGCATGCCTTACCGGAGCGATTACATCGGCCATTAACCTAGTGAAGATGCCCTACTATAACTATAGTCTAGTCAATAAAAATTATTATCAAAGTTACGACTATGCGGAACAAAGCTCTTCACTTGTTCGGGACATAGCAGATGTACTGACAATCTATAAAAATGAAGAGCATATTTTAAAAGGGGAAACGATTGACAAGAGCACATGGAATAGTATAGAAGAAGAGTTATTCTATGATTATATGGATCATGTACATTCCAATTTCCGGAACACAGAAACCTCTGCAACCGAAGAAGAGCAATATGAGAAATTTGAACAGGAATACGATGAAGAAATCACATTAGGAAGAGAACAACTGATTCAAAGAGAATTAAGAGAATACCATCAGCTGTTGCAGAGGCTAGAAAATAGGAAAGCACCGCTTTATTACGTAACTGATGGAAATCAAGTATATACAAACACAACAATGAAAGATAAAAAGCAGTTTGAAGCCCTGCCTGCTTATTTTATCTTTGAAGACTATAAGATGGAAGCTTATCCGGAAGAAGTACAGGAAAGTGACTACCTAGAATGGGTTACAGAGCCAATTGAACAGCTCAATCAAGAAAACACAGTAGTCTATCTCGCATATACCGAAGAATTTTTAAATCCTGCCATTGAGGAGTGGAACAAGACTAGCGAAGAAGCTTCACAACAATTATACCAATTAATTCTTTTTATCTCGGGCTTTCTTTTCTTATTCATTTATCTTGCACTAGTTATTGGCAGAAAGTCATTTCAAGATAAAGAGATACATTTCCATTTCGTTGATAAAATGTTCACGGATATAAATGTAATCATTGTCGCTGCTTTCATCTTGTTATTCTTTGTACTTGCGGAATTCTTATATAATGTCGATCAACAAATGATTCTATTGATTTCAATTCCAATTGCTATTATTGTCTTTGTGTTGATTTTATCGCTTGTAAAGCATATTAAAAACAGAACGTTATTTAAGCATACATTGATTTTCCAAATGATTTTGATCATCGTTCAATGGATAAATAATATATACCGGAGCGGCAAAACGGGAATGAAAACTGTATTAATCGTTGTCGGTTATCCAATTTTAATTGCCCTAACTTTCTTCATGTTCCCAGTAACAATTGGAGTCGCAGCTTGGTTTGCTTATAAAAAAGTGAAAGAATTCCAAGCAATTCAAGACGGGGTTGCTGAAATTAAAACAGGAAATCTGCATCACCTGATTGATGTCACCAGTAAAGGCGAATTTGCGACATTAGCTAAAAATATTAATACCATCACGGATGGATTAAAAAATGCAGTAAATAATGAATTAAAAAGTGAGCGGCTGAAAACCGAGCTAATTACAAATGTCTCCCATGATATTAGAACTCCCCTCACTTCCATTATTACGTATGTCGACTTATTAAAACAGACAGAAGACCCAATCATAGCGAAGGGATTTGTGGAAATTTTAGATCAAAAATCAAAGCGGCTTAAAAGTTTAACCGATAACTTATTCGATGCAGCCAAAGCCTCTAGCGGGAATGTTCCTGTAGAGCTAGAAAAAATTGATGTAAATTCATTAATTACACAAGGCATAGGCGAACTAACAGATAAAATTGAAGCGAATAATCTCCAATTCAAAGTAAATCATTCCGAAGACAAAATCTATGTGAAAGCGGATGGCAGATTACTCTGGCGTTCCATCGAAAATCTTTTCTCCAATATTTTTAATTATGCGCTAGAAGGTTCGAGGGTCTACATTGATATTTCTGATCGAGATGACAAGATCCAGATGACCTTTAAAAATATTTCCGCTGCAGAGTTAAATATGACGGCTGATGAATTAATGGAGCGATTTAAACGAGGAGATGAATCGAGATCAACAGAAGGTAGCGGTCTCGGACTGTCCATCGCCAGAAGCCTAATTGAGTTACAAAAGGGCGATTTTAGCATTCACATCGATGGAGATTTGTTTAAAGTAATTATCAAGCTGCCGAAATATCTTGAAAAATAAGTGTAAGATAGTACACATCGTTTTTTGATATGCTCCCAATATGGTAGACAGAGAAATATTAAAAATTCTCTACTACTATATTGGGCGCATTTTCTATGTCTAAAAGAAGAAGTAAACATACGTTAGACGAAAGAATCGAGGCAGTATTACGTGTAATTGAGGGGAGGACGTCTGTCAGTACGATTGCTAAAGAATACTCTGTTGACCGTACTACGATTAACTTATGGGTGAGTAAATACGAAGCAGATGGTGTGGATGGTTTAAAGGAAGCGAGGATATGGAAGAAGTATTCCAGCGAACTGAAAAGGGAAGCTGTTGAATTTTATCTAAGTGGAGAAGGCAGTCTGAGAATGACTTGTGAGAAGTTTAATATTTCATCTAATTCGGTTTTACGTCAATGGATAAACCAGTACACTAGTGGAAAAGAGATAAAATCTACTAGTAAAGAGAAACCATGACAAAAGGGCGTAAAACCACACTTCAAGAACGCATTGAAATTGTCCAATATACGATTGCGAACGAATGCAATTATCATGAGGCGGTTAAAAAGTATAATGCTTCTTATCAACAAGTATATAGCTGGGTACGTAAATATGGAAAAAATGGGAAACAGGGTCTTCAGGATCGCCGTGGAAAAACTCTAGAATCAAAGGCTAGCTTTACCGAAGAAGAAAAATACTATTACTTAAACCCGTTTTATATACAAACGTAATCATGGCAGGATCTTTATTTCCCTCTTCATCTACTCCACCGACAATTACCTTGTCAACGACACTTTCAAATACATACCGATCAAACGTATCAATCACTTCATTTTGTTTTTGAAAGCTAACAAGCGTTTTTTAATATCCTTTTCTTCTTCTAAATTCGATAAGGACTTTTCTCTTGTTTGTACTTTCTCATTAATCTCTTGCATAAGTGAATTATATTTATCTTCATGCGTATCTTTATCGATAATATTCTCCAGTATCATATCCACTAATTTATTCTTTTTGTTTTCTAATCCTTGAATTTCTTTTTCTATTTTAGCTATTTCTTTATGAATCGTATTGGAACTTAATGCTTCTTCCATTCGTTGCAAAAATTCTTCCAATACGTCTTTGTTATTATTACACATAATTCGGTAACTTTCTAGAAAAGCTTTTTCAATAGCTTCTTCGGGCATTCCTTTACTGTGTGGACAGAACTTTTTTCCCTTCTTTGTACTTGTAACGCACTGCCAAATCGTTTTGCTATATTTCGTTGAACTATGCCATCTACGTCTTGTTAGTGTACCTCCACAATAGGCACAATCAATCATACAACTAAACGCATATTTACGACTATACTTTTCTCGCTTCCCGCCATTATTTTCTACTGTATTTCGTCCCCCATTTCTTCTCATTCTAATTTCCTGTGCTTTATCAAACATTTCAGCACTGACAATTGGTTCATGGTGATTTCGTAAATAATACTAATCTTCCTCACCAAAGTTTTCTAATCGACGTTTTGAAATGGGATCTAATGTAAAAGTTTTTCCCATTAAAATATCGCCTTTATATTTTTCATTCTTGATAATTCCGAGTACAGTTGTTTCAGCCCATGTTGGAGTACCTCTCTTTGTTTTGTAGCCTAAATTCTCTAGCTCCCTTGAGATAATACTCCCTCCGGCTCCCTCCACATATCTCTGAAAAATATAACGAACAATTTCCGCTTCTTTTTCATTAATTGAAATACTTTTATCTTCTGGATGATAGTCATAACCAAGGCATCCTTGAAAACCAACTAACTCTCCACGTTGCATTTTCATCTTTAAACCTTTTTTAACATTAGCGGATATATTTTCGACTTCTTGTTGTGCGACTGAACTTAATACGACAAGCAACAATTCTCCATCCATTGTCAATGTATTGATTTTTTCATCTTCAAAATAAACGGCTATATCTCTTTCTTTTAACTTCCGAACATATTTCAGCGTATCTAATGTATTCCTTGCAAATCTAGATATTGATTTCGTAATCACCATATCAATATCTCCATTCATACAATCATTGATCATTCGTTGAAAGTCTTCACGTTTCGTTACTTGTGTGCCTGTGATGGCTTCATCTGCATAGATATCAGCTAACACCCATTCAACATTTTTCTGAATTAAATCAGAATAATAAGAGACTTGTGATTTATAGCTATTTAACCGATCTTCCGAATCTGTACTTACCCTACAATAGGCTGCTACCATAATCATGCATTTCCTCTCCCTTCGCAACTGCAAAGGTGGGTGATGATTTCCTCTTTCATAACCTTCAACAAGATTTTTTATGAAATGCCAAAAATAAGAGCAATATTTTAAAAAAATATTCATTAAATACAAAAAAGCCCAACTGAACATAAGCCAGGTGGGAGTAAAAATTTATACATATTATTAAATGGAAAATTCTATTTAAAAAAGTTGAAAGCCTTAGTTCAAGAAGAAAACAAATTACGACAAAACAAAAAAGTAAAAGTAGATATGAGCTAAAACGCGATTATCCTGTGAAGACATTACTCAAAATTTCCGGTATTCCACGTAACACTTATTATTATAAAATTAATACTTTTGAGCACTCAGATAAAAATTCAAAGTGGAAAAGGCTCATTAGTTCTATTTTTGAGAAGCATAAGGGCAGATATGGTTATCGTCGTATCCTCTTTTCTTCTTTAATATTCACCATCCTAAAGAATCTTTGACGCAAAGGGAATCTGCTTAATTATATAACTTAACAAGAAGCAAAGTGGTATCGTGATCAGAATCATAGCTAGAAACATGAAGGATGGTGGAAAGTGGATGACCTTCAATCCAGCAATAACAATAGCGATAATCGGTATATGAATGATGTAAATCACGAAAGAATGTGCTGACAAGAAGCTCCAACCTTTTCCTTGATGAAAAACTCTTTTGCGAAAGAATATGATTAATCCGAGAATGACGCCAACACAAAATAGAGCTTCCCACAGAGAATAAACCAAAGATGTCCAGTTCCAGCCGCCAGAAAACTGTAATCCGTCTATCCCAAATATCAAGACTAAGGGAAGGAGAAGAATCGATGCTCCAATTGCAATTCTAAAACCCGCCCTCCCCATAGAATCAGGAGTATTTCGAAACCAATTACGTTGGTAAGCGATGATACCCAAAATGAATAGCCCGACATATTGCGGGAGATCATAGCCACTTGCTGTAAAAAGTCCAACAAATGATTGAACCTTGGGAGATCCACCGGGTAAATCAAGAGCAGGGACCCACAGTCTTATGATGAAGTATCCTACTGCTAATATCATGACAAAGACTGTAAACATCCTGTAGGTGGGTGGCGTACTCTGACGAACTACTGATAGCTTATTTTTACTCATAAATTTCGCCCAGACTGCGTATAAACAAACGAATACGAAAAGTAGCTCGACGTACCACATCGGGCCATAGGTTAAATGTGAAAAATAGGTTTGCCATGTAAATGGCTCCTGGTTAAGCATATAGACTTCAATTGATTGAACTTGGCTAAGAATGAGAACGTAGAAGATAAACGGGACTAGGAACCGGATAAATCTATCTTTGATAAATCGGGTTGCTCCATTACGTTCAAAAGATGAAGGAACAAAATATCCGGAAATAAGAAAAAACGTCCCCATGAAAAAAGTCTGATTAAAAGCAAGGAATAGAAGGCCCATAACAACCCCAATAGACCCTTGTGATAATACCTCGTTATAGATGGAAAAATACACTAAATGATGTAGCACTACTAACATTGTAAGAGCTGCCCTTAGGTTATCAATAAAGTATAACCGACCTTCCTTTTGGAGAGACGAGCTCCCTATATGTTTTGAATTCATAATAATTCTTATGTTCCCCTCTATGAATATTTAAAAATATATCTCAAAAGAGCATCCGCCAAACTGGACGGCTATGTAAAAGCCATCCTAATTGCTTTATATTTTAATTTTCTCTTTTAGTTGATCTTTTAGTTGATCCGTCTATTTTCCAAGAGGCTAACCCTATGATTCCGCCAACTACAATAAATATAATGTCCATAACAATTTCAAGTCCCTGAAACGCATTAATATAATTTACCAAAAACCAACTTTTTCCACCATTAGTCAAATGATTGATTAATCCGCCTACTCCCTGTATAACGAAAAGTAGACCAAGTCCACTGATAATTTCTTTCATGATGAACACCTCATTAATAATTTTTTAATTTAATATGCCTCTAAGACCGATGTTGAAAAAAACCGCACCTACGACTCCTATCGCTACCAAGAGTGAGGAAATCGGAGCTTCATTTAATTTTGATCTAATTTTATTTAGAAATTGTTGCAGTCTCTCTTTAAACATAATATTAACCCCTAACAAAAGAAGAGAAGGAAGCACCATTACAAGATTGTAGCCAATTATAATAAAGATAGAAGAGGAAGGCTCAATTGTTAGGTGATTCATTAACAAAATGGAATAAAAGTAAGGCAAAGCAGTTACAAATTCAATTAGAAAAACAATGATACCTAACATGATCATCCCTTTCATCGTTGTTTTTTGGGGGATAAATGAAATTAAACGTTTTTTTGTATTTTCATTTGGTTTACAGAAGCTAATTAGAGCCATAACTGCTCCAAAAAGGAGATAAAACCAATTGATAAAGTCAAATTCAGATAATTTTCCGATTCCTTTCAATAGTGAATCTCCACCAAAGTATAGGAATAAGCCCACCAGAAGATAGCCAAACTGCGTAATAAACAAAAAAACAAGCAAGCGAGAAGATAATTGATTAGGCTGTGTCAATAATAAATAGGCTGTTACAGCAAGTACACCAGGACTTAATATATCAATTAATGCGCAAATAGAAATAATTAGCAAAGCTATCGATGTGTCTAATGATGAAGAAGGCATCAATGCTTCAATACTTTCGATCAAATATAGAGTCCCTCCTTTTTATATGTTATAATTTAAATAACACAGTGTGTTAAAATTATAATAACACACTGTGTTAAGAAAGGGAAGTGATTTTTTATGCCAAGGATGGTTAATCATGAAAAAAAGAGGAAGTCAATTGCTGAGGCCGCTTGGAGTATTATTAAGAAAGAGGGAATCGAAAAAGCATCTATAAGAAGAGTTGCTACTGAGGCAGGCATGTCTGCTGGAGCGTTAAGACATTATTTTTCAACTAAGGATGAAATGTTATTATTTATCATGGATTATTATCTGGAAGAAGGGAAAAAACGTTCTCAAAGTAAAAGTTGGTCAGACACTCCATTGCAGGCGGTTGCGGAAGTTTTATTAGAGCTTATACCAATTGATGAAGAAAAGAAAATCGAAACGAGCGTTTGGTGGATCCTTGCACTTCAGTCACTTACAAGTGATACATTAAAAGAAAAAAAAGATGAAATGACTAACGGTATGTATGAATTAGCAAGTTCAATGATCGAGATATTAGCTCTACAAGGGATTTTATCTGATTCAACTAATGTAAAATTAGAAAAGAGTAGGCTAGCGGCATTAATTGATGGATTGTCCATTCATGTTCTGTTAAGACCTGACGTCTACTCTCCAGATAAGGTGAAGGAAGTAATCCGTTATCATTTAGAAACACTATGCAATGAAAGTCAATTGAGTTAGTTGATCATGTATCAATTTTATTCAACGGGTTAGTAGATTTAGTTTTTAGAAGTTTTTCACTTAAAAAGTGCTTAATAATATTTTATATTGTTTAAGCAATTTTATAGGTTTGAAATAAGAGTATTCTTTACCGTTTGGAGACAAGTAAACATCTATACAAAATGTAATTAAAAGGCGATTAACTATTTGGGTCAATCGCCTTTGTGAATATTTCTTTATAATTTTAAAATCATATTAAATTATAAAGTCTTGTTCTCTACTTTACTTCAAGCTCCTAACCAGTGCATCCATACTACCCCAAGTTAGCGTAATGCCTTTCAGCAATCCCATGTCCAAAAAGCTTGAAGAGAATCTGCTGAAACAAATACAGAATGACTGCCCAAACCAATGAATGCCATCGGGTAGTATTCTCGCTTTTAGATGATAAGTAGTCCCTAAAGACTTCTGACGGTATTCTTATCAAAACCACATTCAGGACAACGTTATGGTTGGTTGATTGCTTCCACTTACGATTTTCCCTAACTGGAACAGATCCCTTATCTGTGTTTTCGCGATATTACCATTCTAGTAAGCTCAAAAAATGACTGATGTGGTCGGAAACCTCCTTAGGATGGGTCAAAGTGATGATGTGATTAGCACCAGGTATACGCACAAAGTTAATATTGGGAATTTCCTTATATAATTGTGCGATTTTAAAGAGATCTTCTGAGTCCTTCTCTCCTATGATAAAAAGTGTCTTTGTTTTAATTTCTCCCAATCTTTCCATCGCTGAATTGGAGGAAGCAGTTTTGAATGTTTTCCAATCAAAAGTCTTTTGAATATTATGTATCATCATTTCACGTAATAAATCGTATACTTTTCCGAAAGAAACGCTCCAGGAAGGCTCGTTTAATGTTATATTAATCATTTTCTCGACATCTGGTGCAGCTTTAGAAACTCGGCTCTCTAATTCCGCATGCTCGGAAGAAAATTTAAACCCCGACAGTCCTGGAGCGGCCAATACCAGTTGAGACACTCTTTTTGGATAGGTCAGAGTAAAATCAGTTGCAATTTGTCCCCCCAGGGAATGTCCAACGAGGGCACCTTTCTTAATTTTAAGATGATCCAAGAGTTTTCTAAGATCCTCAACATAATCAATGGGTTCATTAGGAACGGGTGACTTCCCTGCACCCCGGACATCAAGAGTGATTACTTTGAACGACTTTGAAAGATGTGGGGTGATGAATTCCCAGTCACGTGAATCCATAGCTCCACTATGAAGTAGTATAACCGGCTTTCCACTTCCTTTAATTTCGTAATGAAGATCCATCTATTTCAATCTCCTTTCCATGAAAAAAGTAGGCACTGCCCATGACTATCTTCGTTTCATTCTATGATTCCTTCCCTTATCCCCCAAACTGTTAATAAACCATTTATTAAACTTATTCGATTATAAAAAAAGTTTAATGTACCTTACAAATGATTTAATTTCTCAAAAAGGTCCTATTTCACCACTTTGATAATGTCCATCCGCTTTAATGTTCCTATAAGTGATTTCAAGAACCTAAACATCCCCCCTTATTTATTTCACACACTGCGATAAAATTATAATAGCACAGTGTATTAAATAAAAGCAAGAGTGATTTGAGTGCAGAAAATAGTTGATCATGATCACAAAAGAAAAATGATCGTTGAAACAGCTTGGAAAATTATTGAAACGGAAGGTATTGAAAAAGCATCTATCCGAAGAATTGCATCTGAAGTCGGAATGTCTACCAGAGCACTTAGGCATTATTTCTCAAACAAGATGAATTACTATTATTTATTATGGAATATTTTCTTGCTCATGAGAAAGAACGGTCGGAGAATACTGCACGGCGATATCTTCCGTGCTATTTTTGTTAAAGAACAAAATTAAAATCAAGAAAATAATTTATTGAAAGGGGGAATGATAGCTCTTTTTCTACTCAAATCTTAAAAGTCAAAATAGACTGTGAGAGTCCACATATTAGCTGAAAAACTGGAAGTCTCAAGAACCTACCTTTCAAAAATGTTGACCAAATTAGTAAAGGCTGGTTTAATCCATTCTATATCAGGCGCTAGCGGTGGATACATGCTGAAACGCAACCAGAATGAAATATCCTTTTTAGATGTAATCCATGCAATTGAAGGTAGGGCATCTATATTCGAATGCAGTTTTAATCATGGAAGCGAATGCTTGATTCAGCAAGTAATCTTAGATGCGGAACAACAAATGGAGCAACTACTAAAGAACAAAAAAATCATTGATCTTGTTAAAAAACTTAACAACTAGTTGTGACTAGATAAAAACCATTTCTCGGTTGGAGGAGGGCCTGTGCATATCCTTATTTAATTGAAAGCGAAGGAACATCCAGCACACTCGTTTGGGAAAGTATTTCTTAAGAATGTCGAAACTGCTCTAACAGCCCTTGAGGAAAGAAAATAAGTTGAAAATGTAGCGGGCTTGAAGCGTAATTGTGTTTTTTTTATCAAAACCGAAACATAAATGCTTTTCAGTTCTTATAGGATCTATATCTCACTACTTGTCCATCATAACACGTAAAATTCCAAGATTTATGTATCTTTACTTTCACGAATTTCATTAATAAAGAAATCACCTTCCACTTTAGGATATAGGAACCTGTTGTTGAATCACATTCAGGTTCCTATCATTTTTGGGGTGAAATCTATCTCCCAGCGAAAACATCAAATATCTTCGGCAACAGCAATAAGGTCAATCCTCACCTAACTATCGACTCCTAGACAAAATGCTTGTTAAAGTTTTCCTTGTGTCATATTAATTCAATTAAATTCATTTCCAAAAAACAAAACCATATTGGGGAGCATCACAAATTCATATAAGATCAGGGTTTAATGATATTCTTAAGTACGTCAACATCCAAGCTAAGAATTGCATCAATATTATCTAAGATAACTTCGTTTTCTAAGTCCCACCATTTTATTTTTAGTAATTCTTTTATTTTCGATTCAGAGAATCGTTTCTTTATTTCCTTAGCAGGATTTCCTCCAACAATCGTGTAAGGTTCTACGTCTTTTGTAACGATGGACTTGGCTCCAATAATCGCTCCATCCCCGACATTTACTCCTGGCATAATTGTAGCGTCTAGTCCAATCCAGACATCATTGCCTATAACAGTATCTCCTTTTAAAGGTAGCATATCCAATGTAGGTGTATACTTTTCCCACCCGTTTCCGAAGATATTAAATGGGTAAGTGGAACCATCCATGCGATGATTAGCTCCGTTCATTATAAAAGTGACCCCAGGACCGATTGAACAAAATTTTCCGATGATCAATCGATCTCCTATAACTTCATAATGATATAAAACCTGATCCTCAAAAAGTTCTCCATTCTTGCTATCATAATAAGTGTACTCGCCAACTATAATATTCGGCTTTGTTAATGATGGTCTAATAAACTGAAGGTTTTTATTTTCATCTATTGGATATATTCTATTCGGGCTAGGACCTTTTATTTTTTCTGACATATACAATACACTCCTTTTTATGAGTTATGTCTAATACGGCCTATTTTATTACACTCTAATGCAAACCAGATATCCCCATTTGGGTCACATGCGATACCGTGTGGTTCTGCTGATGATGTTGGAATTTCATACTCATTAATTTTCCCATCAATAGCAGAAATTTGACCAATTTTATTTGCTCCCCATTCAGTAAACCACATTTCACCATTCTTTCCCGCAGTAATAGCGTGTGGATGTGAATTTGGAGTTGGAATATCATATTCTCTAATCTCACCATCAGTAGTAATTCGACCTATTTTATTTCCCATAATTTCTACAAACCAGATTGCACCATCGTTGCCATTAGTAATACCTACTGGAGCTGCTGCTTGTGTTGGTAGGGGATGTTCAGTTATTTTTCCTTTATCCGTAATTCTTCCAATTGAATTATTTTGGTTCTCTGTGAACCAAAGTGCGTTATCCAAACCTAATGTAATAAATGTAGGATAAGACCCCTTATTTGGTAGGTCATATTCATATATAGTACTATCAGCCGTCAACTTTCCTATCCGGTTTCCATTCATCTGAGTAAACCATATTTCACCATTTGGACCTTCAGTTATTCCATAAGGACCAGAATCAGGCTGTGGCAATGGATATTCTGTAAAATCACCTGTTATTGTCATTTTTCCTATTTTATTGGCTCCATTCTCTGTAAACCATATATCACCACGGGAAGAAACAGTTAAGCACATTACTTTAGCGTTAGGGGTTGGAACTGTATACTCTCTTATTCTGCCATTTTGATCTATACAGCTGATTTTATTTGCTTTATGTTGAGTAAACCATACATTTCCGTCTTTTGCTGAAGCTATCCCATAAGGTCCAGAGTTAGTTCTTGCAATCATATATTCTGTTATATTCATACTAAATTTCCTCTATATTTTTAATCGATTTCTTAAATTATTAC